>JACCXL010000021.1 GCA_013697015.1 Chthoniobacterales bacterium
GCATGTCCTCACCGGCGAGTGCACCATCTCCTGGGACGTTATTCCAAACCGTGTCGGCATCATCGATCGCTTGCTGGAATCCATCCGGCAGCAACCTGGAGTCGTGGCTGCCGGAACGATCACGAACATTCCCCTCAGCGGCGACAACGGCAAAACCGCGATCACCCCGAAAGGCTACGTGCCGCCGCCGGGTCAATCACTGCACGGTCATTATTCCTATGGCGTGAATGGCGATTACTTCTCCACCCTTGGCATTTCATTACGTGAAGGACCGTTCCTCAACTCGGCGGATTCTCACCGCCCCGAACGCGTCTGTGTGGTGGACGAAGATTTTGCGCTGCGTTACTGGCCCAACGGGAGCGCGCTCGGCCAACGAGTGTTTCATCCCGGCGTTACCTACACCGGAAAAAGCGAAGTCGAGGAAGGAAACCTTTTCACCATCGTCGGCGTGGTCGGCACCGTGAAACAAGCCGAACTCACCGAAGCGCAGGGGCAGGGAGCGGTTTATCTGCCTTACGCTTATCGCGACAACGCCAGTATCTTTGTCGTCACGCGCACGAGCCAGCGTCCGGAAGCGTTCGCCGAGACGCTGCGAAAACTGGTGCGTGCCGCAGATCCCGAGCTCGCGATCGATAACATCCGCTCCATGGAGACGCGCATCGCGGACAGTCTGATTGCGCGCCGCTCGCCCGCGCTACTCGCGGGAGTTTTCGCCGGCGTCGCGTTACTTTTGGCGGCCATCGGAACTTACGGCGTCCTCAGTTATGCGATCACGCAACGCCGGCGCGAGATTGGGATTCGGATGGCGCTGGGCGCGCAAAGGAAACAGATCGGCGCCCAATTCCTCTCGTTAGGCCTGCGCCTTCTCGCTGCCGGAACCATACTTGGTTTAATCGGCGCGTGGCTGACGGGAAGGGCGATGCAGAGCGTTCTCTTCGATGTGCCAGCGCTGCCCGTCGCCGCTCTTCTCGGCACTGCGCTCGTCATGACCGCGGTGTCATTAGTTGCCTGCCTCATCCCCGCGCGTCGCGCCACCAAAGTCGATCCCATAATCGCTCTCCGCGCTGAATGAATTCCGTGAAAACAACGCGAACCCGAAATTGCAGGGCGTCCGCCGCGGTGGACGCCGGGGAAAAAGCGGCGTCTCACAGAGACGCCCTACAAAAGGAGATTCCATGAACGACATTCGCTTCGCCTTTCGCCAACTGCGGAAATCGCCCGGATTCACGATCATCGCCGTGCTCACGCTCGCGCTCGGGATCGGCGCGAACACCGCCATCTTCAGCGTGGTCAACGCCGTTCTTCTGCGACCGCTGCCCTATCCGCAGCCAGAGCGCCTCGTTTATCTTAATGAAACAAGCAGCGGAACCGACATTTCGATCGCTCTGCCGAATTACCTCGATTGGCGAAAGGATAGCAGTTCCTTCCGACATCTCGCGCTCACTCGACTCGAGTCGCGCAACCTCAGCGGCATTGCCGGCCGCGAACCGGAACGGATTTCATCCGCGTTCGTGACCGCGAACTTCTTCGACGTGATCGGTCTGCCGCCACAGGTCGGCCGCACTTTCAGCGAAGACGAAGACAAGCCGGGCGCGCCGGCGCTGGTTGTGATCAGCGATCGCCTGTGGGACCGCGCTTTTCATCGCGATCCACAAATCGTCGGGCGCGCCGTTAATTTTCACGGTCAACCTTTCACGGTCACCGGCGTGATGCCGCGCCAGATGGATTCGCCGCACGGCGTGGACGCGTGGTTCTCGATCATGCGTCGCAGCGCGAATCCCGGGTGGCAGAACCGTGCCGCCCATCCAATGTTTTTCGGCTGGGGCCGGCTGAAGGAAGGCGTGAGTGTCGAACAGGCGCGCGGCGAGATAAAAGCGATCGCGGCCCGGCTCGAGAAAATATATCCCGCGACGAACGCGGGCTCCGGTGCCGCCGTCAAACCGCTTCTCGATAATTTGCTCGGCAGTTACCGCACGAGCCTCGCCTTGCTTCTCGGCGCGGTCGCTCTTGTCCTGCTCATCGCCTGCGCGAACCTCGCCAACCTCTTCGCGGCCCGGGGCGCGTCGCGTGCGCGGGAGTTCGCCATTCGTGCGGCTACTGGCGCGAGCCGCACGCGCGTGATTCGCCAGCTCCTGATCGAAAGCTTTGTCATCTCCATCATCGGCGGCGCGGTCGGTTTGCTCTTCGCGACCTGGGGACGCGATGCGCTCATCGCTTTCGCTCCCGCCGGCGCGCCGCGTTTCGAAGGCATCGGGTTCGATTTTCGAGTGCTCGCCTTCACCTTTTTCCTCGCGTCGCTCACGACTGTTCTCTTCGGACTCTGGCCCGCCTGGCAGGTGGCGCGCGCCGACATTCAGTCGGCCCTGCAAGCCGGGTCGTTCGGCAGCTCGGAAACGAAGACCGCGCGTCGCAGCCGCGATTGGCTCGTGATCATCGAGGTCGCGTTGACGCTGCTGCTGCTGAGCGCGGCGGGTCTTGTTCTAAAAAGTTTCGCGTGCATGCAATCGACCGCGCTCGGGTTCGATCCCCAGGGGATGCTCACTGCGCGCATCGAATTGCCCTATACGAAATATTCCGACCTGAAGACGATTTTGAATTTCACCAACGGATTGCTCGATGACGTTCGTCACCTGCCGGGCGTGCAAAGCGCCGCGATTTCTTCCAACCCTCCGATGCTCAGCGGATGGCAAATCAGTTTTCAACCCGAGGGCGCGCCACCAACCGATCCGAGCCAGACGCCATCAGCGGACAACGAAGTGGTGCAGGGCGATTACTTCGCCACGCTCAAGACTAATTTGATCCGAGGCCGGACTTTCAATGAACACGACAGCAAAGATTCGCCGCCGGTTGTGATCGTCGATCAAACCCTGGCCGACATGACTTCCAAAGGCCAGGATCCGTTAGGCAAGAGGCTCCTCGTCGATACGGAGTCCGATTCGTCCGGCGGGCCGCGGCTCTATGAGATCATCGGCGTCGTGCCTCATTTGAAATTCCGCGGCTACGACGATGCCGTGCCAATGCCGTCGTTCTTCTTTTCGCAGGAGCAAGTTGGGCGCACTAATCTCGTCCTGCTCGTGCGCGCGTCCGGCAACGTGAAGCGGCTCGAGAAATCAGTGCGCGACATCATCACGCGGCTCGATCCGACGCAACCGGTCTTCGATGTGCGCAGCATGGAAGAGCGGGTCGCGGAAACCTGGGCGACGCATCGGCTGCTCACGTTTTTGCTGACAATCTTCGCCGGGCTCGCCTTGCTTCTCGCCGCCGTCGGTCTGTATGGCGTGCTGGTTTACACCGCCTTCCGCCGCCTGCGCGAAATCGCGGTTCGTCTCGCGCTTGGCGCGCGTCCCGCGCACATCCGCGGATTGGTCCTCGGTCACGGCCTCCGGCTCTTCGGAATCGGCATCGCGGTTGGCGCGATCGCTGTCGTCGCGTCCGCGAGTTTGATCCGAAGTTTTCTCTTCGGGGTTACACCTCTTGATCCACAGATCTATCTCGCCGTCGGACTGATCCTTTCCCTCGTCACCGTGCTGGCCGCCTGGCTGCCGGCGCGCCGCGCCATGGAAGTCGATCCAATGGTGGCGCTTCGTTATGAGTGATCCGGGTAGCGCGCACGTCTGGCGTGCTGGTTGCGAGGTCTCACCACAACAGGCTTTTCCCTTGTGCTTAACGTCAGAAGAAAAAGTTCGCGAGGGCGAGGAC
>JACCXL010000281.1 GCA_013697015.1 Chthoniobacterales bacterium
TCGTCGCTGGATGATTTTCGAAAACGTGTCCCGTTGACGAGAGAGGAGATGCACGGGCTGGCCAATCTCGGTGCGCTCAATTGTTTTGCTGAGCACCGACGCGATGCCATGTGGAAAGTAGAGGAGACGCAGCATGATGATCTCCTGGCGAGCGGACACGTCCCTCGCGCCGCGAACGGCGCGGCCGCTGCGCAGGATTCTCCGCTGCCGCGGATGACTTTGCCTGAACGCGTGCACGCTGATTACGCACAGATGAATCTCACCACCGGACCGCATCCGATGAAGCTCCTGCGCGCAAAATTGACCGACGTCTGGCGCGCTGGCGACCTGGCGCAAGCAAAGCACGGCGCGAGCGTGCGCATCGCCGGAAATGTGATTTGCCGTCAACGGCCGGGCACAGCCAAAGGGTTCGTCTTTATCAGCCTCGAAGACGAAACGGGAGTTTCGAACGCGATCGTGGCGCCCGATCTATTTGAGCGCATGCGTCTGCTCATCACCGAGGAGCCGTTTCTCGTGATCGAAGGCGAAGTGCAGAACACCGATAAAGTCGTTTTGATTAAAGCAGAGAAAATTCTGCCGCTGGCGAACGACGATCTGGTCGGCGCCGGCTCGCATGACTTTCATTGAACGCTGGCACGCGCCGGATTGCGCGTGACGCAATGGTTCCGGACTCCACGCCTGCCCAATATGAAATTACTCCGCCGGTTGCCGTTTCGAGGCCGGTTTCGGCGCGACCGCTTTCTCGACCGGTTGATCGCCGGTCTCCATCCATTCGGTGTGAAAGGTCCCGGGTTTATCGACACGCTCGTAAGTGTGCGCGCCGAAGAAGTCGCGCTGGGCTTGCAACAAGTTCGAGGGCAGCCGCGCTGAGCGATAGCTGTCGAAATAAGCGAGGGAGGCGGCGAACGCCGGCACCGCGACGCCGCCCTGCACCGCCTCCACCACCGCGATGCGCCAGTTCTTTTGCGAGCGGGCGATGATGTCGGTGAAGTAGGAATCGAGCAGCAAGTTGTGGAGCTTCGGGTCGCGCGCATAGGCTTCGGTGATGCGGTTCAGGAACTTCGCGCGGATGATGCAACCGCCGCGCCAGATGGTGGCAATGTCCCCGAAATTCAGGCTCCAGTGGTAAGCCGTGCTGGCGGCGCCGAGCAGCTCCATTCCCTGTGCATACGACACGATTTTCGAGGCATAGAGCGCGTCGTGAATGGCCTCGATGAGTTGCGCCTGATCGCCGGTGAACTGAGTGATCTGCGGCTGGGGCAAAATCTTTGAGGCAGCCACGCGTTCATCTTTGCGCGACGAAATCACGCGCGCTTCGACGGCGGCGTTGATCGTAGAAATAACGACCGATTGGCTGAGCGCGGATTGCAACGTCCACAGACCGGTTCCCTTTTGCCCCGCCTTATCAAGGATGACATCCACGAGCGCCTGGTCCGTCGCCGGATCCTTCTTGCCGAAGATCTGCGCCGTGATCTCGATGAGATAGCTGTCGAGATCTCCCCGGTTCCATTCTGTGAAAATTTCGGCCAACCGCGGAGGTTCGAGCCTGAGGACGTCCTTCAAAATGGCGTACGCCTCGCAAATCAACTGCATGTCGCCGTACTCGATGCCGTTGTGCACCATTTTTACATAATGCCCCGCGCCATCCGGCCCCATGTATCGGCAACACGGCTCGCCGTCGACTTGGGCGGCGATCTTGCGGAAGATCGGTGCGATGATTTCCCATGACTCACGCGAGCCTCCGGGCATCAGCGATGGGCCTTTGAGTGCGCCTTCCTCCCCACCCGAGACGCCGCAGCCGACAAAGTGAATGCCGTGACTTTCGAGATCTTTGCAACGCCGCTGTGTGTCGGTGAAGAGCGAGTTGCCTCCATCGATGATAACGTCGCCTTGCTCGAGCAGCGGCTTTAGCTGATCGATCACGGCGTCAACCGGAGCCCCCGCCTTCACCATGATCATCGCTTTGCGCGGTCTTTTCAGCGCAGCGACAAACTCCTCCATGGTCCGCGTCGCCTGAATGTTTTTGCCGCGTGCCTTGCCGGCAGCGAACTTTTCTGTGACTTCGGTCGTCCGATTAAACACCGCGACCGTAAAGCCCTTCGACTCCATGTTGAGGACGAGATTTTCGCCCATCACAGCAAGGCCGATAAGCCCAATATCACATTGATTAGCAGTCATTATAGTATCTCCTTGATGCAGCTGGCGCGGCGGTTTCCGATCGTAGCCGGTCTTTAGATCGCATGGCAATTTCCGTTTGCGAAGTTTCGCTCACCGACGCCGCACTGACGACTGAATCAGGAGCGCGCGATCCCAAAGCCGGTGCGCTGGTCGAATTTCGAGGCGTCGTGCGCCTGACGGAAGGAGATGCGCAAATCGAAGGTATCGAGTACGAGGCTCATCGCTCCATGGCGGAGCATCAATTGCGCGCGATCGCCAACGAGGCGGCTGCGCGGTTCGATTTGCTGCAGGTGAAAATTATTCATCGGCTTGGCTTTGTTCCCGTTGGCGATTCTTCCCTCTACTTACGAGTGGCAAGCGCGCATCGCGCCGCGGCTTTTGAGGCCAGCCAGTTCATCGTCGATCAACTCAAGCAGCGCGTCCCGATTTGGAAGCATCCGGTTTTCCGCCGGGGGTGTAATGATGGCTCGGCCGCCACTACTCGCCGCGCGATTCCACCGCTCGCCTCTGTCTCATGAACTGGGCCAACCGTTTAACTCTCAGCCGATTGGCAATCACTATCGTCTTCGTCGCCGCCTTAAACTCGGAGTGGGGCTACGGTCGCACCGCCGCGCTCGTGCTGTTCCTGGTTGCGGGCATTACTGATTTTTTCGATGGCGAAGTCGCGCGGCGATCCGGCGCGATCACGAACTTCGGGAAACTGATGGATCCTTTGGTCGACAAGATTATGATGGCCGCCGCCTTTATCTCCTTGGTGCCATTGAAGGCGATTCCCGCGTGGGCTGCCACAGCGGTCGTTGCCCGTGATTTCCTGATCACTGGCCTTCGTCTGCTCGCGACATCACGCGGGCAGGTTCTGCCGGCAGAGCGGTTGGGGAAGCACAAGACCTCATGGCAGATTGTGACCGTTTTATTTTTTCTCGCTCTCCTCTCGGTGCGAGAACTGCAATACGCTGGGGCGGAGAACGCATGGTGGCTGCGCGCGTGGAATCAAGGCGGCCCGTTGCTGGTCTGGATCGCAGTTGGGCTAACGATGTATTCAGGACTCGCTTACGCGTGGCGCCACCGCGGTCTTATCGCGCCGGAAGTCTGACGCGGCGGAAAGTCGAACGGTTTCTTGCGGTGTCGCCGAGATTAAAATCGCAGGTTCAATCCCACGAAGTAAGTATTTCGGGTGTAGGAACGGAAAAGCGAGGACTCGCTCGCGCCTCCCGAAGCCGAGCCGCCGCGGTCAACTGCAGTGTGACGATACCCAGCGCTTAGACCAACGTGCCTCGAGACCGCATAGTGAATGGACGGTCCGATGTCCAAAGTGGTATCGCTAGAAGAACCTCCGAAAACATTGGAGCCGTCTGAGCCTGCTTGGTCACGCAGCGCGTAACTTAGAGTAAGGCTGGCGGAAATGCGAGGCGTGAACCCATAGTTTAAATTGAGATTCGTGCGGAACGTGGTGCGGCCAGTTGCGCCGGGCACATCGGACTCTTGAATCGAATAATTGTTCGTCCAAACCACAGACCCTCGTGTGGCAAACTTGTAGTGGAGCGTGCTCTCAACGTGAGGTGAAGTTCGATCTCCGCGGTCGCCGGATCGGAATTGCACACCGGCGCGAAGTGATCCGCCGAAGTACTGGGTGAACGTTTGGTCGACGCCGGCAAGAACGGACTGGTTGGTCGAGTCGCGACCGCTCTGTTCGTAGCTCTGCAGGCTGAAGCGGTATTCGCCCACCGCGGTGGTGGTGGGGAACCAGAGGAAATGGAGGCTCTCGCCAAAGGTGTGCTCTTGCCTGTTTGCGAACGATCCCGCGGAGCTTTCATATTGCAAGATGCTGAGCGCGTAGCTGCTGACGGTAGAAATCCGCGGCGTCCATTTGTAATCGATCGCTAGTCGGTCCGACGACCGGAAGAAATTTCCGAGACGGTTACTGGTGCTCAGCGAAGTGCTCAGATCCGGCCGCGATTGGTAAGACAAAGAACTCTTGAGATCGAGCGTGAGACGCGGAGTCGCCCGGTAATCGACACCAAAGCGGACGTGTATATTTGGGTCGAAACCCGGACGGTCAAAGTAATACGTAAGCGCTCCGCCGGTGAGCAGGCTGATATGTGTGCGCGGGGTGCCAAAGGTGTAGCTAAAGGCCGCGTTGGCGTTCCCATACATGGAGCCCGAGCCCGTCGAGGTTCGATTAACGTTATCATTGTAGCCCGCCAGCACAGAACCCGAGAGCTGGATTCGGCGTCCCAAAGTAAATTCGCCGGTTACATTTTCGGTCGCGGCGATGGGCGTTCCATCAGACGGATTGATCTGGACGATGGGTTCACCCGAGGTCTCAATGCCGAGTGTGGAATCCACGGGCTGATCAGGCTCTGTCTGCGCGGGCAGCGTCTGGATCAACAGAAGCGCGAGGCAGAACACACACCATTTTTTCATAAATCGCAGCCATCGTAGCCCTTTGCGTATGTAATTACCATAGTGCAATACGGCCGAATCGGAGGTCGTACGGGAACGTAGACAACCGTGGCGGC
>JACCXL010000189.1 GCA_013697015.1 Chthoniobacterales bacterium
CATCAGCACGCTTCGCTGCAAGGCGCGCTGCAGGTCGCCGCCGGCATTGAGATTAAACGGGCCGGCCGCTTCCTTGTCGTGATGGACACGCTTGTCACGCTCGCTCCGCTGCTCGGTCTCCTGGGCACGATCACTGGTCTGATGAAATCATTCAGCTTTCTCGGCAACGAAGAGCTGGCCGTCGCCGCCGTCACGGGCGGTATCGCCGAGGCGCTCATCGCTACGGCGTGCGGTCTCGGAATCGCGATTTTCGCGCTTATTCCGTTCAACTTCTTCGGCTCTCGAGTGTCTAACTTAGAGTTTGAACTGCAGACCGCTGCAACGAATCTCGAAGTCATGCTGCAATCACGAGAAAACAAACCGCACCGCGATGCCGAAGTAGTCACGAGCTAGCCGAGGCCCGGTCATGCAAATCGGCTCCCCTATTCCGCACAAGAAGGCGCGGATCGAGATCATTCCGCTGATCGACATCATGTTTTTCCTTTTGGCGAGCTTCATGATGGTGAGCTTGAGCCAGACGCATATGAAAGGCATCAAGGTGGCGTTGCCTACCGGCCAATCGGGCGAAAGCCAATCGAAAAGCAACTACATTAGCGTTTCGGTTAACCGTGAGGGCAACTTCTTCTTCGACAAAGAGCCGCTCGATTTCACCGGGATGAGCGCGAAGCTGATGCAGGCGCATACGACCAATCCCGAAGCAAAGGTTTTCGTTCGCGGGGACAGAGAAGCATTGCACGGGAACATCGTTCGGCTTCTGAATCTCTGCCGATCGAGCGGCTTCTATAAGTTGTCGTTTGAAATCAAGAGCGAAGCACTCAAGGGAATTCCGGGCGGAGGATAAACGGCGCGCCATGGCTGGACCATTGCTCTATCAACCCCCGCCGAGGTGGCAGGTATGGGCTGCGATCGGCGGCGCAGTGCTGCTCCATTGTGCGGCGGTGGCGATCGCCAGCATTCATCCCGTCGTGCCGGCCGTGGATACATCAGCGATTCCGGAAGCAGTCGAAGTGACGCTCGAGCAGCCGCAGGAACCGACGCCACCCGAGCCCACACCACCGCCGGAAGAGCCGGATCTCCCGCCACCTCCGCCACAGGAAGTTCAGCCCGAATTTCGCGAAGAGCAGCCGACACCGCCACCGAAGCAGAAACCGCCGAGCAATAAACCGCCGCCGCCGATTGCGCGACCGAAGCCGGCCGGCCCGGCTGGTCCCGTCAGCACGAATGCGAAGGCGAACGCCTTGTTCCTCTCGAAACCTTCTTATCCGTACGAAGCGCGCAAGCAGAAATTGACCGGCAGCGGCGTCGTGCTTCTGAGTGTCGACAGCGGCGGGAATTGCACGGATGCTTCCATGGGACAAAGCACGGGGAGCCCGATCCTCGATAGCGCGGCGACAACCGCGCTTAGAAGGTCCCGATTTAAGGTGGGCACTCCCCCGCAGGTCAAGGTGCCAATTACGTTTACGATGAACGGTGTTTCTCTCTAGAAGTACGCGACGGTTGCGACAAACGATATGAGAATGCGATCTCCGATTCCGAAAAGGCGTGCGCGGATCGAGATTATCCCCTTGATCGACATCATGTTCTTCCTGCTCGCGAGCTTCATGATGGTGAGCTTGAGCCAAATCCACATGAAGGGAATCCAAGTAAACCTGCCGTCTCCGACGCAGGCCCAGGTGCAGCCACCGCTGAAAGACTACGTCTCGATCAAGGTGGATCAGAACGGATCGACGCTGTTCGATGGACAGTTCGTCTCCGAAGACCAGGTGTTGCCGCGGCTATTTGCGCTGCATCAGCAGAACCCCGACCTCAAGGTCTCGATCAGCGCTGAAGAACAAGCTTTGCACGGCGCCGTCATCACGCTGCTGGACCACGTCCGTAGCGCAGGCATCAAGAAAGTCGGCTATCAGATCAAGGCTGCGGCGGTTGGGCCGTAGTGATTTGCCCGCTCGCTCGAAAGTGGCGCTTCAGCGCGGCCGTCGCACGCGCGCGGTGGCTGATCGTGTTTTTAACTTCTGCGGAAAGCTCCGCGAATGTCTCGCGGTAATCGTGCGGGACGTATACCGGATCGTAACCGAATCCGCCACAACCGCGTGGAGAAGAGGTGATCGTGCCGTCGACTGTTCCCTGAAAAATGCCCAGTGTCTTGCCGGTCTGCGCCAGAACAATCACGCAGCGAAAACGAGCTTGGCGCGCTTGCTCGCCGACTGGGTCTAATTGCTCAAGCAGCTGGGCGATGTTCTCTTCGTCTGTGGCATGTTCGCCGGCATAGCGCGCGGACCTGATTCCCGGCGCACCGCCCAGCGCCTCGACTTCGAGGCCGGAATCATCTGCCATGACCAGCCCGGATAATTTTGCCGAAATAGAGAGCGCCTTCAGCTTTGCGTTTTCCGCGAAGGACGCACCGCTCTCGTCGACGGATCCGAGGTCCGGCAACTGACTCAAATCGTCGATCTTAAATTCGGCTCCGAGAAGCTCCCGGTATTCGCGGGTCTTATGCGCATTGCGCGTCGCCACTAATAGCCGGATCACGGGGGGGGAATGAATCAGGAAAAAACGAAAGCAGGAAGTAACGCAAGAAGGTTCCTCAACTTTTCCATATTTCCTGTTTTCCTGCGTTCCTGATTCGCTCACCTTCTTGCTCACCGCATGAACGAACGCCGCAAACCGTATTCTTTCGACCGGTTCGAGCCGAAGTGGCAGGCGATCTGGGACGCGCGGCAGCCGTTTCACGCGGCCAATCCGGGCGACGCTAATTTCGATCCAGGCAAGCCGAAGTTTTACGTGCTCGATATGTATCCCTACCCGAGCGGGACGGGCCTGCACGTCGGACATCCCGAGGGCTACACCGCCACCGATATCATCGCGCGCTACAAGCGCATGAACGGCTTCAATGTGCTGCATCCGATGGGCTGGGACGCGTTCGGCTTGCCCGCAGAACAGTATGCCATCAAAACCGGCCAGCACCCGGCGATCACCACGCGCGAGAACGTCGCAAAGTTTAAAGCGCAATTGAAACGAATCGGGTTTTCCTACGATTGGCAGCGCGAGATCAACACGACGGCGCCGGAATATTACCGCTGGACCCAGTGGATTTTCCTCCAGCTCTACGGTGCCTGGTGCAATCCGCAAACACAGAAAGCGGAGCCGATCGCCACGTATGAGGGCGATGAGCCGGACGCGGTTCGGCTCGCCTACGTTGCGGATGTACCGGTGAATTGGTGTCCGGAGCTCGGCACCGTCCTGGCGAACGAGGAAGTAATCGATGGCAAGAGCGAGGTCGGCGGTTTTCCCGTAGTGCGCCGGCCGATGCGCCAATGGATGCTGCGCATCACGGCCTTCGCGGAGCGTTTGATCGATGAGCTCGCTCCGCTTGATTGGCCGGACGGGATCAAAGCGTTGCAGCGGAATTGGATCGGCAGAAGCGTCGGCGCGGTGGTGCAGTTTAGAATTGCGGAGGGGAGCGCGGGCTTCCGGCCCGCCGATTCCGGCATCCTTGCCGGAATCCCGGAGACCAACGGAAAAGGCGCCCGCAAGATACCGGCTCATGCGAACAAGATGTCCGCGCTCCCCCAAATCACCGTGTTCACGACGCGTCCCGACACGCTCTATGGCGCCACCTATCTCGTTCTCTCGCCGGAGCATCCCTTCGTTGACGCGCTCAGCACGCGGGAGAATGCAGCCGCCGTCGCGAGTTATCGCGCCGAAATTGTTTCGAAATCTGACCTGGAGCGGACAGATTTGGCGCAGGAAAAACGCGGGGTGTTTACCGGCGCTTTCGCGATAAATCCGGCGAACGACGAGCGGATTCCTGTCTGGATCGCAGATTACGTCCTGATGGGATACGGCACCGGTGCGATAATGGCCGTGCCCGCGCACGACGAACGCGATTTCGAGTTCGCTCAAAAGTTCCAGCTTCCGATTCGAGAAGTAGTCGCGCCCGAGCCGCGGTCGAATGACGGCGGCGAACGGCCGTGCAGCAGCCCGCCGCTGGTTTGCATGGTCGAGCCCGGCTTCGCGATGAATTCGCCCCTGATAGATGGGTTGCCCACCGAAGCGGCCAGGAACACAATTATCGAATGGCTTGAGGCGCAGGGGATGGGCCAACGGACGGTCGTCTACAAGCTGCGCGACTGGCTTTTTTCGCGACAACGTTACTGGGGCGAGCCGTTCCCAATTGTTTGGCGCAACGGGCAACACGAAGCGCTGCCGGAAGGGGAGCTGCCGGTCGAAACGCCGGCCTTGGACGATTTCAAACCGACCGGGACCGGCGAGCCACCGCTCGCGAAGGCGAAGGATTGGGTCCGTCATTCAGAGTCGGCGATGCGCGAGACGAACACCATGCCGCAGTGGGCCGGGTCGTGCTGGTATTATCTTCGCTTTTGCGATCCGCGTAACGAAGAGCGCTTCGTCGGCGAGCAGGCCGAACAGTATTGGATGGGTGGCGGGAAACCGGGTGGGGTCGACCTCTATGTCGGTGGAACGGAACACGCCGTTCTGCATCTCCTCTACGCGCGCTTCTGGCATAAAGTATTGTTCGATCTGGGCTACGTCTCGAAGCCGGAGCCATTTCAGCGGCTGGTCAATCAAGGCATCATCCTCGGCGAGGACGGACAGAAGATGTCAAAGTCGCGCGGAAACGTCGTCAACCCGGACGACGTGATCGACCAGTACGGCGCCGATGCATTTCGCTGTTATGAAATGTTCATGGGCCCGCTCGAGCAGATGAAGCCGTGGAGCATGAAAGGGGTTGAAGGCGTCGCTCGTTTTCTCGCCCGCGTCTGGCGTCTGGTGATGGAGGAAAATCAGGCCGGGGATTGGGTGCTCGCGTCGAGCGTGCAGGACATCAAACCGGAGAAGCCGCTGCTCAAAGTGCTGCACGCTACGATTAAGAAAGTGGGCGAAGACATCGAGACGCTCTCGTTCAATACTGCGATCTCGCAGATGATGATTTGTGTGAACGCGCTCACAAACCTGCCGGTAAAGCCAGTCGGTTCGTTGCGCACATTCCTGATTCTCCTGAACCCATTCGCGCCGCATCTGACCTCGGAACTTTGGCAGACGCTCGCAGGCCCTTTCGCGGATGGAGCTGGTGAGATCGACGCGCAACGCTGGCCGACGCACGATCCGCAACTCCTCGTGGAAGACGAAGTCGAGATCATCCTGCAAGTAAATGGCAAGGTGCGCGACCGCGTCCGCGTGCCGCTCGGTGCATCCGACGTGGAGCTAGAGAGAATCGCCCGCGCTAATGTTCGCATCGCCGAGTTCACGGCCGGCAAAACGATCCGGAAGGTCGTCGTGATCAGGAACAAGCTGGTCAACTTCGTGGCGACCTGAGCACATGTGCGGCATGTGGAAAGAATTCAAAGAGTTTGCTGTCAAAGGGAATGCCGTGGATCTCGCGATCGGCGTCATCATAGGCGCCGCCTTTGGCGGAGTGATCGCATCGTTGGTCAAAGACATCATCATGCCGCCGATCGGGCTGCTCACGGGCGGGCTCGATTTTTCAAATCAATTCATGGTGCTCAAAGGCGCGGCGAACGGAGCGACATTCCTGACGCCGGCCGATGCCGCCAAAGCTGGCGCGATTACCTGGAATTATGGCAACTTCATCACGTTGGTGATCAATTTTCTGATCGTCGCGCTTGCGATTTTCATGGTCGTGAAAGCGATGAATAAGATGAAAAAGCCAGCGCCGACAGCCGAGCCCGTCTCGAAAGATTGCCCGGCGTGCAAGATGACGATCCCGATCAAGGCGACGCGTTGTCCGCATTGCACGACCGAGCTGAGCGGCGCCGGAATGGCGCGCGCTTAGGCGGCAGTTTCCTCGGGCGCCAACTCTAAAATCCGGCGGGCGTGCAGAGCCAGACTCGGCTGTCGGCATCGACTTTCCAGGTCGTGCCGCTCGCCCAGGGCGAAAATGCCGGCATGATCCAGCAGTTCGGTTGCTGAACCAGCCGGGAAATTTCAAATGCAATCCTGCTCCATCGTTTAAGACCGCCGCAGGGTGATGATGGCCGATGATCTGCGGAGTGGCGGCTGCGGCGCGGTCGTGCACCAGGTCCCCGACAATCACCAGCCGCTGCGGGCGATAGTCGTTCAGTAACGCAAAAAGCCGGGATTCAATCGGATGCATTTCCCCAAAAGGGGAGGAACCGGCCGGCCGCACGCTGGCTGATTTCGTAGCCGAAATGGAGGTCGGCGACGGCCATCCAGGATTCCCGTTCGTGGAAGAGCGCGAGGCGGCTGTCGAGGATCAGATTCGGTCCAACATGTGCTTGAACGGGGTGTGACATGCGAAGCCGCCGGGGGCGGAAATTATGCCTTGCTACCCGGACGCGCAACCCGTATGGACCCCGTCTTTGAGCAATGGCAAAGCCCGTAAGACTTACGTTACTCCTGCTCTGCAGCTCTTTATTGGTCGGCTGTGCCACGGAATCCGCCCGAAGAAGTCTGAGCAGCGGAGCCAAAGGCCACAGAATTGAAAAAGTGCGAACGACCGCCTATACCGGCGATGAGGGAACGGGGCACCGAAACGCCGTCGGCGGTCGCCTCTCGGCCGGAAGAGTGCGCAGCGCTGCTTCCGACTGGTCGCGCTTTCCTCTGGGAACCAAATTTCAGATTTTTGGCACGAAAGAGATTTACGAAATCGACGATTACGGCGGCGCGTTGATCGGGACGAACACCATCGATCTCTACAAA
The DNA here is from genome assembly GCA_013697015.1 of Chthoniobacterales bacterium. Classification (GTDB taxonomy): domain Bacteria; phylum Verrucomicrobiota; class Verrucomicrobiia; order Chthoniobacterales; family UBA10450; genus JACCXL01. The sequence goes on from JACCXL010000189.1 coordinate 6,700, forward strand.
GCGACTCGCGCGGCCATGCGCGCCTGGGGAGTGCGTCGCGTTGATATCGAGATTCTGCAATGGGGATCAGCGGAGCAAAGTTTGAAGGTGCTGCGCCCGCGACGTCACGTCCGCATCGTCCGACGGATGGTCGCCGCTCTGGAAAGTAAAACGCGCAGGCAAAGCGTGTTGCGTGAGTTTTGACATAATCCGACGGGCCGTCGAACTGTTCGGCGAGTGAAAATACTTATTGTCGGCGGCGCGGGTTATATTGGGAGCGTCTGCGCCGAACTG
>JACCXL010000319.1 GCA_013697015.1 Chthoniobacterales bacterium
GCCGCGTCTCCCGTACGCCGTGGGGTATTTCAGAATCGGGCTATAACTTGAGGGATACTCACCTTAGCTATCAATATCGCGCCTTCGGGGTGCCGGGACTGGGCTTTAAACCTGGGCTGGCCGATGATCTCGTGGTCGCTCCCTATGCGAGCATGATGGCCTTAATGGTGGCGCCACGCGCCGCGTGCGAGAATCTGGAACGCCTGGCGGCGGAGAGGCGTCTGGGCGCTTACGGATTCTATGAGGCAGTCGACTATACTCCGTCGCGTCTTCCCCCTAACGAGACTAGCGTCACAGTTCGCTCGTATATGTCTCATCACCAGGGGATGAGTCTGCTTTCTCTAGCTTATTTTTTGTTAGACCGCCCCATGCAGCGCCGCTTCCGGGCCCATGCTCCGTTCAAAGCTGAGGAGCTGCTCTTACAGGAGCGCGTGCCGAGAACGATCTCCAGCATTGAGACGCAAGATTTGCAGCTCGGCGAAGCGCGCGACCTCGCGGCGGAGGGTGAAGGCGGCATGCGCGTCCTTTCCAACCCCAATACCGTGGCGCCGCAAGTTCATTTGCTCTCGAACGGTCGCTACCACGTGATGGTGACGGGTGCGGGCGGAGGCTACAGTCGCTGGCAGGACCTGGCGGTCACGCGCTGGCGTGAAGACCCGACCCGCGATTGTTGGGGCAACTTTTGTTACCTGCGCGATATCGAGTCGGGCGAATTCTGGTCGGTTGCCTACCAGCCAACGCTTCGCGTGGGCCAGGGTTACGAGGCTATTTTTACCGAGGCGCGCGCGGAATTTCGGCAGCGCCAGGGCGAGCTCGAGATTCACAGCGAGATCGCGGTTTCCCCGGAGGATGATGTGGAATCGCAGCGCATCACTTTGACCAATCATGGAGATGAAGCGCGCACGATCGAGCTGACCACTTATGCCGAAGTAGTCCTGGCTCCCGCCGCTGCAGATGCTGCGCACCCTTCCTTCAGCAATCTCTTTGTGCAGACCGAATTCCTATCTGAAAGTCCGGCGATCCTCTGCACGCGCCGCGCGCGCTCCGAAGGCGAACGGCCGCCCTGGCTCTTCCATTTGATGTCGCTCCAAGGGGCCGCCGAAGTAGGTGAAGTCTCGTTTGAAACCGATCGCGCCAAATTTATCGGGCGCGGCCGGACGCTCGTCGCGCCGGCGGCCCTGCAAGATTTTTCTCTACTCTCGAACAGCGTGGGCTCTGTTCTCGATCCCATTATTTCTTTGCGACGAACGGTAACCGTCGCGCCCGATGAAACTGTCCGCGTCGAGATCGCGCTGGGGATTGCCGAAAGCCGGGAAGCGGCCGTCACGCTGGCAGCCAAGTATCACAGTTTGCGCATGGCGGATCGGCTCTTCGACATGGCCTGGACCCATAGCCAGGTCACCCTGCGCCATCTCGATGCCTCGGTGGCGGATGCGCACCTTTACGGCCGGATGGCGAGCGCGTTGATTTATGCCGATCCACTGCGGCGCGCCAACTCGCAGGTGTTACTGAACAATCGGCAAGGCCAAAGCGGTCTTTGGAGTTACAGCATCTCCGGCGATGTCCCGATTGTTCTGCTTCGCATTAGTGACCTGGAGAAAATGGACCTCGTGCGGCGCGTGGTGCAAGCCCATGCCTATTGGCGGATGAAAGGGTTGGTTGTCGAACTGGTCATCCTGAACGAGAACGCATCGGTCTATCAGCAGTCCTTGCATGACAGGATCGTTGGTCTGATTTCATCCGGGATCGAAGCGCCCATGTTGGATACGCCGGGAGGTATCTTCGTCCGGCGTCTGGACCAGATTTCTGCGGAAGACCGAGTCTTACTCCAAGCCGCCGCTCGCTTGGTTCTGTCGGATGAAAATGGAACTCTCGATGAACAACTCCAGCGGCCCCGGCTAAAGGAAAAAGTGATCCCGGAACTCGAACCGGTGCGCGCACGTCTCTCAGAAGGATCGACGGCGCCGCCTCCGCGCGAGTTGGTTTTCGTCAATGGCCTCGGCGGTTTCACGCCTGACGGCCGCGAATACGTCATCACTTTGCAACCGGAGCCGCCGGCTGCGAACTATACGACCCCCGCGCCATGGGTAAATGTCCTGGCCAACCCCTCCTTTGGCACCGTCATCTCTGAAAGCGGTGGCGCCTACACGTGGCTCGAAAATAGCCACGAATTTCGTCTTACTCCGTGGAATGACGACCCAGTGAGCGAGCGGTCTGGCGAAGCGTTCTACATTCGTGACGAAGAGACTGGCCAGTTCTGGTCGCCGACACCTCTGCCGGCGCGCGGCGCGACTCCTTATGTGGTCCGCCACGGGTTCGGTTACACCATCTTTGAGCATAACGAAAATGGGATCGTTTCCGAAGCCACCGTCTATGTGGCGATGGATGCGCCGGTGAAATTTGTGACGCTGAAACTGCGCAACATCACTAACCATTCGAGAAAGCTCTCGGTCACCGGATACTGGGAATGGGTGCTCGGAGAGTTACGCGGTAAATCATCCCTCCACGTCCAAACCGAAATCCATCCGCAGACCGGCGCACTGCTGGCGCGTAACCCTTATAACACAGAGTTCGGCGGGCGGATCGCCTTTGTCGATATCAACGAACCCGGGCGCTCCGTGACCGGCGATCGGAAGGAATTTCTCGGCCGCAACGGGACGCTGGCGAATCCCGCGGCGCTCAAGAAGGCCCGCCTTTCGGGAAAAACCGGGCCGGGCCTTGATCCTTGCGCCGCGCTCCAGTTTGCCTTCGATTTGCCGGCCCAGCAGACGAGGGAAGTTACCTTTCGCCTGGGCGCGGGTCGCAACCTTCAGGACGTGCAGGACCTAATCCGGCGCTATCGCCAGCCTGATGCCGTCCGCCTGGCTCAGGAAGGAGTGTGGCATTACTGGAGTCACACCCTCGGCGCGGTGAATGTCGATACTCCCGACCATGCGACTAACCTCATGACCAATGGCTGGCTCTTATATCAAACCTTAAGCTGCCGTATCTGGGGCCGAAGCGGTTTCTATCAATCCGGCGGCGCCTTCGGGTTCCGCGACCAACTGCAGGATGTCATGGCGCTGGTGCATGCCGAGCCAGCGTTGATGCGGGAACATCTGCTGCGGGCGGCGGCGCGCCAATTCCGCGAAGGCGACGTCCAGCATTGGTGGCATCCACCTTCCGGCCGGGGCGTGCGCACGCATTGTTCCGATGACTACCTCTGGCTCCCCTATGCCACCTGCCGCTACGTCAATTGCGTGCACGACACCGGTATCCTGGACGAACGAATTCCCTTTCTGGATGGTCGGCCCGTGCAGCCGGAGGAAGAGAGCTATTACGATTTGCCTAACCGCTCGGAAGAGACAGGAACCCTTTACGAGCACTGCGTTCGTGCAGTCGAGCATGGTCTTCGCTTCGGTGAACACGGCCTGCCACTCATCGGCAGCGGCGATTGGAACGACGGCTTTAACCTGGTCGGTGTCGAAGGTCGCGGGGAAAGTGTCTGGCTCGCCTTCTTCCTGTTCGATGTCCTGACCCAGTTTGCCGAAGTCGCGCGCCAGCGCGATGACACCTCTTTTGCCGCGCGTTGCCTGACGCAAGCGGCGCAATTGCGCAAAAACATCGAGCGCCACGCCTGGGATGGCGCCTGGTACCGGCGCGCCTGGTTCGACAACGGCGAGCCACTTGGTTCGCACTTGAATTCCGAATGCCGTTTGGATTCGATTGCGCAGAGCTGGGCGGTTCTGAGCGGCGCGGCTGCGCCGGAACGCGCGGAAAACGGAATGAAAGCGGTTGCGCGACAGCTCGTCCGGCGCGACGCCGCTTTAATTCAGTTATTTGATCCGCCTTTTGATAAGTCCTCGCCCGATCCCGGCTACGTGAAAAGCTATCCGCCTGGCATCCGGGAAAATGGTGGCCAATACACGCACGGCGCGATTTGGACCGTGATGGCTTTCGCGCAACTCGGCGAAACCGAACTGGCTTGGGAGTTATTTAATCTGCTGAACCCGATTCATCACGGGAGCACCGCCGCGCAAACGTCCCTCTACCAAGTCGAACCCTACGTCGTCGCGGCGGACATCTATTCTGTGGAGCCACATCTTGGCCGAGGTGGTTGGACCTGGTACACCGGCTCCGCCGGATGGATGTATCGTCTGGTCACCGAAACGCTTCTCGGCCTCAGACGGGAAGGCGACAAACTGCGCTTGGAACCGCGCGTGCCTAACGGGTGGGCGAGTTTCAAAATTCATTACCGTTATTACGAAACCGTCTATCACATCACGCTCTCACCCTCCCCCGATCCGGAGGCACGAGCCGTGCAAATTTTTGCGAATGGGCAGCAACTTTCTGGAGAAAGCATCTCGCTGGCCGATGATCGCCAGGAGCATCACTTAGAGGTTCGATTCCCCAAACAACTAAGCGCTAAGCCAAGGCATTCACCGAGTGTGGATTCGCGGACGTCCCTCGAAATTCCAGTCTAATGGCCGTGGCGAGTTACCTACACCAAACCCTGATCCATCATCGCGTTCGCGACCTTCAGGAAGCCCGCGATGTTGGCGCCGTTCACGTAGTTGCCGGGCGTGCCGTATTTCTCGGCGGTACGATAACAGACCTCGTGGATGGTCTTCATGATATTGTAAAGGCGCGTGTCCACTTCCTCGCGCGTCCAGGAGATTCGCATGCTGTTTTGCGCCATCTCCAATCCCGACGTCGCAACTCCTCCGGCGTTGGCTGCCTTGCCGGGGCCGTAAAGTATTTTCGCCGCCAGGAACTGATTCACACCCTCGATCGTGGTGGGCATGTTTGCGCCCTCTGAAACGACGTAGACCCCGTTCTTGAGTAGATTAGATGCATCCTGCGCGTTGATTTCATTCTGGGTCGCGCTGGGGAACGCGCACTGCGCCTTGTGATCCCAGAGCGGGTTATGATCGAGCGCAGGATCTGCTGGCGTGTAGACCGCGCTTTTGAATTTGTCGGCGTACTCAGCGATCCGGCCGCGCCGGACATTCTTCAAATCCATGACGAAGGCGAGCTTCTCCGAGGTAATGCCCGCCTCGTCGTAGATATAGCCGGCGGAGTCTGAGAGGGTGACGGCCCGCGAGCCCAGTTCGATTAATTTATCAATGGTATATTGCGCGACGTTGCCGCTTCCGGAAACGAGGCATGTTTTGCCTTTCAGATTTTCGTTACGCGTCTTGAGCATTTCATCCGCGAAATAAACCGCGCCGTATCCGGTCGCCTCTGGTCGGATAACGGAACCGCCCCACGTCAGGCCTTTCCCTGTCATGACGCCGGTGAATTCGTTTCGGAGTCGCTTGTACATCCCGAAGAGATATCCGATCTCGCGCGCACCGACGCCGATGTCGCCAGCCGGGATGTCCGTATTCGGACCGATATGGCGAAACAGCTCGGACATGAACGCCTGACAAAAGCGCATGACTTCCATGTCGCTTTTCCCCTTCGGATCGAAGTCGGACCCGCCCTTGGCGCCGCCCATGGGCAAGGTCGTGAGCGCGTTTTTGAAGACCTGTTCAAACGCGAGAAATTTAAGAATCCCGAGATTGACCGAGGGATGGAACCGCAAACCGCCTTTGAACGGGCCGATCGCGCTGTTCATCTGAATGCGAAATCCGCGGTTGACGTGAAGATTCCCTTGATCGTCGCGCCACGGCACCCGGAACATGATGACGCGCTCCGGCTCGATCATCCGTTCGAGGATCTTGGCCGCGCGATATTCCGGGTGGCGCTCGAGCACGAGCGCGAGCGATTCCAGAACTTCCTGGACGGCTTGATGAAACTCGGGCTCCGCCGGGTTCTTGGCCTTAACTTTGGCCAAAATATCTGAGGTGTCATTTTTCATCTGGTAATAATTGCGGATTCCTTGTGCGAGAGAGGTGTCGTGCCTTAACGAGAATTTACGGCAAGCACACTCAGTTCATGGCCCCGGCCTATGCGTGGCGTGAACATCCGTTAAGCCGAGGCTTTCCATGAATGCGCTCAGGGTATCTCCAGCGGAACAAGAAACACAATCGCGAAAGCACACCGCCGCAAACGATGGCTAGGGCGCGGACGGAAGCGCGGTCGCTCCACGCGTCTGCGCGGCCGTTTGGATGAGTGCGTCCAGCCGATTTAAATCGACTGGTTTCACAAGATGATGCTCAAAACCAACTTTCTGGCTTCTCTGAATATCATCTTCCATCCCGAACCCGGTGAGTGCGATGCCGATGAGCGGATGGGTCGCATGCAGCGTCTGCATTAGGTCAATTCCCGAGCCATCCGGCAGGCCGATATCGCTGACGAGAACATCGAACTGTTCCGTCGCGGCCAGATCCAGCGCCGATTGCACATTGTTCGCCGACTGTACCGCATAACCGCGGCGCCGTAGAAGGTTGGTCAGTGAACGATTGGTATCCTCGTGGTCTTCGACAAGAAGTATACGCATCGATTGTCTATTGTCGAAACTTGGCGCAGCGGTGGACATTTTGCCGCCGCTCTTTTGGCGAGATAACGGCAGCACCACGGTGAACTTGGCGCCCTGGTTTCGGCCGGCGCTCTCGGCGGAGATACTGCCCTTGTGTCGTTCCACCAATGCTTTCGTAATCGCGAGTCCAAGGCCGAGACCACCGAGTCGCGTACGCTCACCCTGCTCGAAGGCGTTGAAAATTTTCGGCAACGAATCGGCGTCGATCCCCATCCCGCTGTCCGCTATTTCGACCCGAAACGCGCCCGACTCGTCGTTCCCGGTGGTAATCATAACCCGGCCGCCTTTGGGTGTGAATTTCACCGCGTTCTTGATCAGGTTCCAAAAGATCTGCTGGAGGCGCGCCGGATCGGCCTGGAGCTGGACGTCGCGGGCGCCGAGATTCAGCGTTAAATCGAGGTGCTTCTGATCGACATCGGCCTGACATATCTCAAGCGCGGTGCGCAGAAGGCTGTGGCCATCCACGATTTCACGATTGAGCTGCACCTTGCCTTTGCTGATGCGAGTTAGATCGAGCAAGTCGTCGATCAAGCGCGCCTCTAGCTCGACATTGCGGCGAATCATTTCTAATGAGGCACGACCTTCGGCGCTGAGTTCCTCTTCATGTTCGAGCGCGAGCACAGAGTTGAGGACCGGCGTGAGCGGCGTGCGCGATTCGTGGCTCAGCATGGCAAGGAACTGATCCTTCGCGAGATTCGCGCGTTCCGCCTCGGTACGTGCCTGCTGCGCTGCCGTGTAGAGACCTGCGTTTTCGAGGGCGAGGGCGGCCCGTTGCGCCAGCTCCTCCACCAACGATAATTCGTTAGGTCCACACGGGCGCAGCGGTGTCGTGTTGATCATTGTGATTGAACCGAGGACCCGCTCACGAGCTCGGATGGGAACGGCGATCAGCGAGCACGCGCCGAGCTCACGCATCACCTGCTGGTCTTCCGTCCGGTCAAACAAAGTGGAAAGAGCAGCGCTCTTGAATTCGCAAAGCATATCCGACTTTGCGGTCTCGACCACGCGCGACGCGACTTGCTTGGCAGCGTCACTCGACGACAGGAGTTCGGCCGCCTTGGCAATGCCGGTATCACCCGACGCTTCGTCGTGTGCGGCCGCCACCTCGCGCAAACCGGTCTTAGCGTCGATCAGATGAATGACGCACAAATCGGCCAGTCGCGGCACGACCAGGCGAGCAAGGTTTTCAAAAGTATCCTGATACTCGAGAGAACCGGCCAGAACGTTGCTCGCCTCTGCCAGGAAGCCGAGCTGCTCCTGGCGCAACTCCGCCTCCGCCCGCGCCGCCTGTTCCTGAAGAAAACGCGTCCGTTCCTCTGCCTGGCGTTTTATCTGCTCGGTTTTCTTGAAGAGGTCGACAAAGACGGCGATTTTCGCGCGCAAGATTTCCGGCACGACCGGCGTGAGGATGTAATCCACTGCGCCTAACGAGTAGCCGCGCGAAACGTGATTCTCGGTGTCGTTGACCGCACTGATGAAGATGATCGGCGTCGTCTCCGAGCGCCCCCGCTGCCGGATGAGCGCGGCCGTCTCGAAGCCATCCATCCCCGGCATGTTGACGTCGAGCAGGATGACCGCGAAGTCCTGCTTGAGCAGGCAACGGAGCGCTGCCGTGCCGGAGGTCGCGCGGACTAAATTCTGATTCAACTCCGCCAGCACGACTTCGTAGCCGAGGAGCTTGTCCGACCGATCATCGACGATAAGGATATTGACCTTCTCCTCCGCGGCCTCGGCAGCGTTTGACTCAGCAACCATTTCTTTCAGCGGTGCAGCCAGCTCCGCAGCAGCGTGAGCAGCCGCTCGGTATCGACGGGTTTGGCGATGTAATCGCTCGCGCCGGCTTCGATGCATTTCTCGCGATCGCCCTTCATCGCTTTCGCTGTGAGCGCGATGATCGGCAACGCGGCGAATCCATACATCGAGCGAATCGTGCGCATCGTCTCGTAGCCATCCATCTCCGGCAACATGATGTCCATAAGCACGAGATCGATGCCGTCTTTGCTTTGCAGCGCGTCGATCGCCTCCTTGCCCGTCTCCGCGGAAAGCACCTCCATCTTGTAACGCTCGAGCATGCTCGTCATGGCGAAGATGTTCCGCACATCGTCATCCACGATGAGCACCTTCTTGCCCGCGAGCACCGCATCGGGATCATGCAGGCGCCGCAAGATTTCGCGCTTCCCTTCCGGCAGACGAGAGGCGTCGCGATGCAGCCAGAGCGCGGTCTGATCGAAGAGCCGTTCCGGGCTGCGCACGTCCTTCACAATCGTCATCTGCGCGATCCGGTTCAGCTTTTCCTCCTCCTCCTGCGAGAGGTCCTTGCCTGTGTAAACGATGATCGGCAGATGGGTTTCCTGCGCGCGGATTTTGTCGATCAACTCGAAGCCGGACATGTCTGGCAATATCAGATCGAGCACGACGCAATCGAAGCGTTCGCGCTCCAAGGCGCTGAGCGCATCGTGCGCGGTGGCGGCATCAGTCAGGTGCGCGGTCTCGTTGCCGAGCAATTCGCGGATGCTGTTGCGCTGCGCTTCATCGTCCTCGATCACGAGCAGTTTCTTCCCGTCCGTCTCATTTATCTCGCGCACCTTCGCGAAGATTTCCTCCATCTCCGGCAGCGCGATCGGCTTCGTGAAAAACCGGAGCGCGCCTTGCTTGAGCGCATTTTCCGGTTCGTCGTTCGCCGAGATGACAAAGACTGGAATGTGCCGCGTGGCCAGATCGGTCTTGAGCTGATTGAGCACCTGCCAGCCGCTGATATCGGGCAGGGTGATATCGAGCGTGATGGCCGCGGGCGCGAACTCGCGCACCAGTTCCAATCCCGTGTGGCCGCGCGCCGTCACGAGCGCCTTGAAACCTTTCGCGCGCGTCAAATCCATCAGCCACTGCGCGAAATCGCGGTCGTCTTCCACGATCAGGATTGCCTTCTCTCCCGGCAGAATATTGCCGCGGTCGTCAGGCAATGAAATTTCCGCGGGCGCAGTTTCGCCGTTGCGCATTTCGGGATGGGACTCGGCCGGCGGCACCATCAGCGCAGGCCGCTCCGCTGGCGCGCCACTGTAACTTTGCGGAAGGAATAACGTGAACGTGCTGCCGCGTCCTTCGCGGCTCTCGATTCGAATCTCTCCGCCGAGCACGCGCGCCAGCTCGCGGCTGATCGCGAGCCCGAGTCCGGTCCCGCCGTACTTCCGGCTCGTGCTGCCATCGGCCTGCAGGAAGGGCTCGAAGATGGTCGTCTGTTTGTCCGCAGGAATGCCGATGCCGCTGTCGGTCACGGAAAACGCCAGCACCGTCCCGGCCAGATCGAGCGCGCTGCGTTCCGGGCTCCAGCCTTTCGTCACCGTCGCGACGCGGAGGTTCACGTGGCCGCGTTGCGTAAACTTGAAGGCGTTCGACAAAAGATTCTTCAAGACCTGATCGAGCCGTTGCGCATCGGTGTGAATCGCAGACGGCAGATCGGGACCGAACGTAATCGTGAAGCTCAGTCCCTTGCCTTCCGCGACATGCCGAAACGTGCGCTCCATGCTTTGGCGCATTTCTTCGAAACGCACTTCGCCGACGTCGAGCGTGGTCGTGCCCGATTCGATTTTCGAGAGATCGAGAATGTCGTTGATCAACTTCAACAAATCTTTGCCGGAACCGCGAATCGTGCGCGCGAACTCGACCTGCTTCGGCGTCAGGTTTCCGTCCGGATTCGACGAAAGTTGGTCCGCGAGAATGAGCAAACTGTTGAGCGGCGTGCGCAATTCGTGCGACATGTTCGCGAGAAATTCCGACTTGTAGCGCGAGGTGAGCGAGAGCTGCTGCGCCTTGCCTTCGAGCGCCTGACGCGCCTGCTCGACCTCGCGGTTCTTGTGTTCGACCTCCGCGTTCTGTTCGAACAATTGACGCGCTTTTTCTTCCAGCTCCTGGTTCGTCCCCTGCAATTCTTCCTGCCGGCTTTGCAACTCCGCCGCGAGCGATTGCGATTGTTTCAGCAGGTCCTCGGTCAGCGTGTTCGCTTCGATCGTGTTCAGCACAATCCCGATGCTTTCGGTGAGCTGATCGAGGAACGCCTGGTGCGTGGTGTTGAAACGCTCGGTGGACGAAAGCTCCATGACCGCTTTCACCTGACCTTCGAAGACGATCGGCAGGACGACGATGTTTACCGGTGGCGCTTCGCCGAGACCGGAGCTGATGTGGATGTAATCCTGCGGCACGTTCGTGAGGAGAATGCGTTCCTTCTCCAGGGCGGCCTGGCCAACGAGACCTTCGCCAAGCTTGAAACGGTTGTTCACGCCTTTGCGCTCGCGATACGCGTAGCTCGCGAGCAGCGTCAGCTCCGGCTCTTCCGCGCTGCCATTCATTATATAGAAGACGCCTTGCTGCGCGGAGACGACCGGCGCCAGCTCGGAGAGGATCATCCGTCCGACAGTGAGCAAATCTTTTTGCCCCTGCAGCATGCGGGTGAATTTCGCGAGGTTTGTCTTCAGCCAATCCTGCTCGTTGTTGCGCAACGTCGTGTCGCGCAGGTTGCCGATCATCTCGTTGATGTTGTCCTTCACGAAGGCGACTTCGCCCTGCGCATCGACTTGAATGGAACGCGTGAGATCGCCCTTCGTCACCGCCGTCGCGACATCCGCGATCGCGCGCAGTTGAGTCGTTAGGTTGGCCGCGAGCTGATTGACGTTGTCCGTCAAGTCGCGCCACGTTCCGGCGGCGCCCGGCACGTTGGCCTGGCCGCCGAGTTTTCCTTCGACACCCACTTCGCGCGCCACCGTCGTGGTCTGATCGGCGAAGATCGCGAGCGTGTCGGTCATGCTATTGATCGTGTCGGCCAGCTCGGCGATTTCGCCTTTCGCTTCCACGAGCAGCTTTCGCTTCAGGTCGCCGTTCGCGACCGCGGTCACAACCTTGGCAATGCCGCGCACCTGATCCGTCAGGTTGCCGGCCATGAAATTCACGCTGTCGGTCAAATCCTTCCAAGTCCCGCCGACGCCCTTTACCATCGCCTGGCCACCCAGCCTTCCCTCAGTGCCCACTTCGCGGGCCACACGCGTCACTTCCGACGCGAACGAGTTAAGCTGATCCACCATGGTGTTGACGGTGTTTTTCAGCTCCGCGATCTCGCCTTTCACATCGACGGTGATCTTCTTCGACAAATCGCCGTTCGCGACTGCGGTCGTGACCGCGGCGATGTTACGCACCTGTGTCGTTAGGTTCGACGCCATGAAGTTCACCGAGTCGGTCAAATCTTTCCACGTGCCGGAAACGCCCTCGACTCGCGCCTGCCCGCCGAGCGCTCCTTCGGAACCCACTTCGCGCGCCACGCGTGTTACTTCAGACGCGAAGGAACGGAGCTGATCGACCATCGTGTTGATCGTGGCTTTGAGCTCAAGAATTTCGCCGCGTACATCGACGGTGATCTTCTTCGAAAGGTCACCGTTCGCGACCGCAGTCGTGACTTCAGCAATGTTACGGACCTGACCGGTGAGATTGCCGGCCATCGAATTCACCGAGTCCGTCAGATCTTTCCACGTGCCCGCAACGCCCTTCACATCCGCCTGGCCGCCGAGCTTGCCTTCCGAACCCACTTCACGGGCCACACGGGTGACTTCCGCGGCGAACGAGCTGAGCTGATCGACCATCGTGTTGATGGTGTTCTTCAGCTCCAGAATCTCGCCCTTCACATCGACCGTGATCTTCTTCGAGAGATCACCGTTCGCGACCGCCGTGGTGACCTCGGCAATGTTGCGCACCTGACCGGTAAGGTTGCCGGCCATCGAGTTCACGGAGTCCGTAAGGTCCTTCCAAGTACCGGCAACACCGCGTACATCCGCCTGACCACCGAGCTTCCCTTCGCTGCCGACCTCACGCGCGACACGCGTCACTTCCGACGCAAAGGAACGGAGCTGATCCACCATGGTGTTGATCGTGTCCTTCAACTGCAGAATTTCACCGCGGACATCGACCGTGATCTTTTTCGACAAGTCACCGTTGGCGACCGCGGTCGTAACGTCGGCAATGTTACGGACCTGACCGGTAAGATTGCCGGCCATCGAATTCACGCTATCGGTCAGATCCTTCCAAGTGCCGGCCACGCCCTTCACATCCGCCTGGCCGCCGAGCTTTCCTTCCGTGCCCACCTCGCGCGCGACACGGGTGACTTCCGCCGCGAAGGAACTGAGCTGATCCACCATCGTGTTGATGGTGTTTTTCAATTC
>JACCXL010000324.1 GCA_013697015.1 Chthoniobacterales bacterium
GTTCCGAGAACAGCCGCAGGTGGCGATGCCGGACGGGATGTATTTCAGCGCCGCGCGCGGCTCAGTGCGGAAGAAGCTCGCGCGGCAGGCGGCGGAGGATTGGCGAGCATTTCTCCAGGCGCGCGCGCAGGAGCTGGTGCCGGGCGGCCAGATGATGGTGCAGGGAATCGCGACGGTGGTGGCGCCGGACGGGAGCGAGCAGGCGTCGGCGGCGAGGTTGCTCCAGCTGATGTGGGAGGTGGCGCGCACGCTGGTGGAGGATGGGCACCTGGATGGTCGAGTTCTCGTTAGTTACATTTTTCCTGTCTACTGTCGGAGCAAGGAGGAGGCGTTGGCGCCAATGACGCAGGGCGGTCCGCTGGCGGAGGCGCTGGAAGTGGTGTCGGCGGAGACGAGCGCGGTGGCGAATCCTTATTGGGAGGAATGGGAACGGAACGGTGACGCGGCGGGTTACGCGCGGAGTTACACGGCGTTCGTGCGCGCGTTCGCGGAGTCGACGCTGGCGAAGCATTTATTCGCGAGCGCCCAGAACCCAGAGGAGCTGGGCGAGGAGTTTTTTCGTCGGCTGGAGGAGGCAATCCGGAAGGAGCCGGAGCGGGGGAAATATGAGGCGACGATATTGCGAGTGGTGATGAGGAAGAAAGTAGAAAGTAGGAAGGCTAAAGGGGAAAAGTCGGAGGGGATTCAGGGGAAAGGGTGAAGTTGAAAGGCGAAAGGAGAAAAGATCAGATATCGGAGGTCAGAGGGCGATTACGCTGTTCGAAGGCGGTGCCTCTGATTACGAATGCTCGCAGGAAATAGCCATGACCAGGAAACGAAGACAACCGCGCGTTTACATAGAGTTTCGAAATATCCGGACGCTGCCGAGCGGATATCAGGTAGCGGTGACGCGTAACAAGCAGGAGTTCAGCAAGCATTTCGCCGGGCATTCGGACGCGGCGGTGAAGGCGGCAATACGTTGGCGCGACCAGATACTCCGGCTCCTGCCGAATAAGCGGAACAATCCGATCCCCCCTCGGGTTCTCGCCGCGCTCCATCTCCAAAGCCCGGTGGTGGGGGTGTTCCGCAGCGCCTACCGCAACTTCTATCAGGTAAGCTATCGCGGCGGCGATGGCCGGCAAAGGGCGCGCGCTTTCTCCTGGAAGGATCGCGCGGGAGAGATCGAGGCATATCGGAAGGCGGTGAAATTCAGGCGGCAGATGGAACGCGAGGCGTAGCGGACGGAGACGGAGGACGAAAGACAAAGGCCGGAAGACAGAGGTCGGAGGTCGGAAGTAGCACCGAAACTGCTCTCCACAGGGTCGCGGTTTGCTCTCGTTAGGCAAGCGGCGGCACTTCGTGAAGAAATTCCTGGCACTGCTGGCGATCGGAAGCGCGTGGTTCGCCTATGCGTATTTTCATCGGCCGATCACGTATCCGCCTGGCGTCCTGATTTCCTCCGACCCGGCGCAAACCGCGATTATGCAGAAACCGGAGCCGATCGAACATGGCCGGTTCCAGCTCAAACCGCTGGCGCATTTTTCAATCGAAGCGCGCGTCTTGCATCGCAAGGTTTACGGATACGATCGGCAATCAGCGCTCGTCCCGGTCGATCTGGCGCTCGGTTGGGGGCCGATGTCGGACCAATCGATTCTCGATCGGTTGGAGATCACACAGAGCATGCGGTTCTATTGGTACGAGTATCGTTTACCGCCGCCGCTTTCACCGGACCAGATTGTCCTTCATAGCACGAATCTGCACGTGATCCCGGCCACGAAGACAATTGGCGCGATCTGCAAATCGCTGCGCGTGGGCGACCTGGTCCATCTGGATGGCGAATTGGTGGAAGCGACGGGAGCGGAAATCGGGACATGGCGGAGTTCACTCAGCCGCACGGATACCGGCAATGGTGCGTGCGAACTGATGCTCGTGGAAGAATGCGAGAAGCTATCCGCCGTGCCTGAGCGCCCAAATGCACTCGTTAGGCGATAAGGCCGTGGCAAACATTTTTCGCGCGTCGTAAACCGTGAGAAGGGTCGGCCATTACGAATGGTCGGGCTGGGGGGATTTGAACCCCCGGCCTCTGCGTCCCGAACGCAGCGCTCTACCAAGCTGAGCCACAGCCCGAAATCGCCGCCCCGAAGACGAGCGGCGGCCTCTATCTCGCGTATCCGCGGCCGGATGGCAAGGATTTCGCGCTCGGCGTGGTGGCGAACGATCAAACAGGGCCAATTGCTTCTGGAGAACGGACACGATAATACTCGCAAACGCGCGAGCGGATACGCTCTGCGAATTCACTCCAATGCCTTCGCTGCCCGCCAAATTACCACGTCCCCCGAACCTGATCGTTTTCCTGCCGGATCAACAGCGAGCCGACACGATCGCATGCTATGGCAACGGCAAAGTTCATTCCCCGAATCTTGGCAAATTGGCGGCTGAAGCGACGCTGTTTCAGCGCGCTTACGTGACGCAGCCGGTCTGTTCGCCTTCGCGCTCCTCGCTCCTGTCCGGCACCTGGCCGCATGCGAACGGCGTCACGCGCAACAGCGTTCCGCTCACTCCGAAGATTCGGGTTCTTCCGGAACTGTTGACGAATCCCGATTACCGGACCGCCTACTTCGGCAAGTGGCACCTGGGTGACGAGACCACGCGGCAACGCTCTTTTCAGGAATGGATCGCGACCGAAGATGTCGGCGGCTACACCGAGTTCCTCCGCGCGCATGGACAGCGCCCCGACCAGCCGGACGGCGCTTTTTCAACTCTCGCGATAAGCAAGTTACCGGTCGAGCTGTCGAAGCCCCGGTTTCTGGAATCCCATGCCTGCCGCTTCATAAAGGAAAACCGGAGCGCTCCGTTCATCTTATATGTCGCCTTCGCCGAACCTCATTCCCCTTATAACGGGCCCTTAAACGACGAACATCAGCTCGCTGAGGTCGAACTCGATCACACTGCTCTCGTGCCGCCGAACAACGACGTGCCGTTGCGCTACCGGCTCATGCGCGAATGGCAGCGCGACTACGCGGAGCGGGATCGCCAACGCGGTTCCGATCTCTATTTCTTCGGCAGTACGCCGGAGGAATATCGTCGCATCAAACAGCGCTACCTCGGGCTCGTGACTCTGGTCGACGAAAGCATCGGCGCGATTCTCAAGTGCGTGGAGGAGGCCGGGATGGCCGCACATACGATCGTCGTCCACACGAGCGACCATGGGGACATGATGGGAGCGCATCACCTTTTTGCGAAGGAAGTGATGTTCGAAGAAGCCGTCCGCGTCCCGTATTTGATCCGGTTGCCGGGGCAACGATCTGGTCACGTCGTCCCGCAAGCCGTCAGTCAGATCGATTTCGTTCCGACTCTCCTGGATCTGCTCGGCCAGGCGCCGGCCACACAGTGCCCCGGAAAAAGCCGAAGGCGGCTCGTGCAGGGCGAGGAGATGCCGCCGGAGAACATCTTCATCGAATGGTCGCCGAACCGGACAAAAATCAAAAAAGGAACGGCACTGGGTTCGCGCGGAGAGGTACAACGCGCGATCGAGGAATCGACCCGAACGGTTGTCCTGCCGGACGGATGGAAGCTGTCGTTGCGTGACAAGGATCTGAACGAACTCTACCATCTGAATGACGATCCTCTCGAGATGCACAATCTCGCGGCCGAGACACGGCAGGCCGACGTTCTCGTGCGAGGGCGAGATGCAATCCGGCGGTGGCAGGCGACGGTCGGTGATCCGCTGAAACTGTAATGCGGTCGCGGAGGCCGAAAACGGCGCGCGCTCAAACGCGAAACCCTCGAACGTTCTACAGTTTGCCCATAGTGACGCGTTCGCGCAGGGGCCGTGGGAAGCGCGAAGGCAACGCGATCTCCGTTTGCCGGAGGCTTTCGTAGCAATTCCGCGTCAAACGCCCGCCGCGCGTGCTTTCGCCGAAGACGGCGTAGTTCTCTTTCGTCACATAAAGCCGGTGATCCGCCAGTTTCAAAATCTCGAACTGTTGCTCGCACATGAGCTTGGCGTTCGGGATGTGCCCGGACATCTCCGAAAAAAAATGGCGCAGAACCTTGGCGCGGAGAAATTGGTGAATCCAGATCTGATACCAGCCACTGCGCTCCAACAGAACATCGCCGCTCGGCGTGATTCGTTCACCAGGATACAAGGCGAGGTCGGGCCGATCGAGAGTCGCTCGGCAGCGGCAAAACATGAGCCCGCTCACGTCGGGAGATCCTTGCGCGTAGGAGAGCACGCGCTCGACCTTATCGAGGGCTAGCTCCATCGGGTATTTATCGTCCGCGCACCAGTAGACCCATTCTTCGTCGTCCAGATCAGCCAGCAGCCGGAGAACCGTGCGGGGAATATCGTCGGGCGAACTTTCAGGCGATTCGATGTAGCGCACTTTGTCGGAATCCGTTCCCCCGAGAGTTTGATACGGGATTCGGAAAATGAACGGGTGGTCAGGCCAGAGACGGTCGTACTGGTGAATCATGTGATGAGTGATGACGCGATACCGATCACAGGTCAGGACAATGGCGTTCATCTCAGTGCGAGCGCGACCGGCTCCGGCTCGTTCGATGCAAATGCTTCCAAAACGCTAGGAGCCGAATTCGTAGCCGAAGTGTTCGATGTCGACGTCGAATTTCCGCGCGATCACTTCCCTGGTGCGCGCGTTGTAGTATTCGCTGTAATGCCGGCCGCGCGCGTTCGGCCTGCTGTGCGGCAACGTCCGGGTTAGCCCCAGCTTTTCCGCGACGAAGGCCCAGTCTTCGTCCAGCCGTTCGAATTTACCGATAAAATCAGCGAGCACGGTCCCATTTGGATCGACAAACCAATCGAGCTGATAACGGTGCGGCGAAGAATGCACACACGTGCTGCTGCTGTAGCGGATCCAGTCCACGAACTCTTCGAAGGTCATCTGGTCTTTCATCTGCAGCGCCTCTTTTCGTTCGTAAAGCGACACGACGCGATCCCACGGGTTCCGCACAAATCCGAATTTGAAATAGCTCTCGAACTGGCGTCCCCCGATTTCGCTCCGGCGCTCTTTTGAGCGCAGCAGATAGAGCGACTCGAAAAGGCGATTTAGCTTTCCGCCGCGACGCGTCCAGTAGTTTTCCATCAGCTTTTTGTTTTCCCACAAGTTCAGGTGCGGCCTGATGGCTTTGCCGAGAATCGCGCGCACACTGGTCGAGCCGGTCTTGGGAACTTCGACAAAGATGCATTTGTATTGGTGAGAGATCACGCGGCCATCGCTCCTCTCCCCACGTGTCGTTTAGAATACATATCCGTGCAGGTCGATTTCGCGCTCGAAGGCCTGCGCAACGATCGCGCGTTGCGCGTCGTTGAAGACCGTCCGATACGGGGCGGGATCAGCGCGGTAATCACCTTTGGCGCGAACGCCCAAATGTCCCTCGAACGGGATGCCGATGTCAGCGAAAACTTCGGCAAGGTCTCCGAGCAGGTTCTCGAAGCGCACCACCCGGTCCACGATTATCTTTGCGCCGGTCCGATCGGTATACCGGTAAGAATTCCAAGGGAATCTTCTCCGCGCGAGATATTCATCCAATGACAACGAGCTCTCGCGGCGCGCAGCGGCCATGTGGTAATGGGAGAGGACCTTGTCCCATGGATTCCGTTCGACGCAGAATTTGTAGTATTCCTGCCAGACGCGGGCAGAGACCCGTTTCTGTAT
Organism: Chthoniobacterales bacterium; assembly: GCA_013697015.1. Taxonomy (GTDB): domain Bacteria; phylum Verrucomicrobiota; class Verrucomicrobiia; order Chthoniobacterales; family UBA10450; genus JACCXL01. The sequence continues at coordinate 5,655 of JACCXL010000324.1, forward strand.
CAGCGTGGCAGGCATATGGTTGAAGAATCGATCGCTTCTCCTGAGACCTTCGATGAGGATTGGAATGACCTTCCTCGGATGTCGCAAAGCTGCCGGAAAAGGGTTAATAAATCCACGATAGTTGCGCGGACGGTGTCCCTCGACGGGCGGGACGATCGGCGTCAAAATATCTCGCGCGCCGCAATGAGGGGAAAGGAAGACTTCGATGCTGGTGCCCGCGGTTTTTGCGGTCTTGATGAAAATGAATTTGTGTTCGTGCGAGATGATCATCGGCGCTGCGCGGGAGGAGCTCCGCGTCAGGCGGCCCGCCGCGCGATTGTTAATTGCCGGCCGCGAGTGGCGCAACTGTAGAATGGCCTGCCGTCAGCGGGATCGTTTCGCGACCGTGCGCAAGGCGGCAAGATGATCTCGTTCCAGAAACGTTTCCTGTTCGTGCACGTGCCAAAGACGGCCGGGAATTCCATTCAGGCGATCCTCCGCCATTACTCGGAAGACGAGATCGTGGCGCGTCCGGAACAGGATGGAGTGGAACGCTTCGGGGTGCGCAACTCGAAGTTCAAAGTGAGGAAGCATTCCACCCTGGCAGAGTATCGAGCGGCGTTAGGCGCAGAAAAATTCGACTCTCTCTATAAGTTCGTGTGCGTCCGTAATCCGTGGGATCGAATGATTTCGTATTATTTCTCGCCGCATCGGGAAACAGCGACCTGGGACAAGAAGGCCTTCGCGAAGATGGTCTCGACGACGCTGCCGGTCGCCGAGCACTTGCGGTTGAACAAGAACGACGCGGATCCGTTCGCCAATGTTGACCGCGTTCTGCGATTCGAAAGTCTGACCAGGGATTTTCAAGTGGTGTGCGCTCGGCTCGATATCCCCACGGCTTCGCTTCCTGCCTATAACCGTTCCGCTCGCAAACATTACTCTGTCTATTACGACGACGAACTGCGCGAGTTGGTTCGCCGCCGGTTTGACGCGGAGATCGATCGCTTCGGTTACCGCTTCGAACAGGGAAGTTGATCAATCATGAGGTCGAGCGGCGGACAACTCGACCGTTCGGCTCGTCCTGAGGACGCGAAATTGCGCGGCTCCCATCTCTCTTTTCGGGGCCAAAGTTCTCAGTGGAGCGAAGTGTCTCAGAACACGAGCTGGCATTACGATCGCGCTCTCGATAAGGAGGCCGCCGCCGTCGATTATCGTATCGCCGGCTACGTAAAGATATTCGGTGACCGCGCGGGGCGTTGCGGAGCGCCGCACCCCTAACAAACGCGTTGACAAGTATTCGGGTCGACCGCATGGTTTCGATTCGTTTTTTGTCCAAGATGTTCGCTTCTCAACTCGTCCCTCTGACCGTTCAAAGCGGCACATCGGCCATTCTCCAGTTCCCGGCGGAAGCAACCCGCGCCGTCCGCTCATTGCGAAATATGACATCTCAACTCCTGCAGGAAGCAGCTCAGGTGATCCCGAACCAGCAGTTGCTGATCAATGTCGTCTCGAAGCGCGTTCGGCAGCTCGGGCTGGGCCATCGTCCACTCGTCGAGGCGACGCCTCGTTCTTCTCTGACTGATATCGCTTTGCGGGAAATCATCGGCGGCAAGCTCACCTACGAGCTCACGCCGGCGAAACCGGCAGCCGACGCCGCCGCTTAAATTCGCGGCGCGTCCGGAGCGCGAGCATGGCTGCCGAGACGATTCTCAATCGCAAAGCGCTCCGCGATTTTCACATCCTCGAACGCTACGAAGCCGGCATCGAGTTGAAGGGCAGCGAGGTCAAATCGATCCGCGCCGGTAAGGCGAACATCAGCGACGCCTTCGCGCGTATCGAGAAGGGGCAGGCGTTCATGTACAACGCCGACATTCAGCCGTACGCCCAGGCCAGCATCGAGGTGCCAGCCCCAAAACGCGTCCGGCGTTTGCTGCTGCACAAGCAGGAGATCGACAAGCTCTACAGCGAGACTGCGATCGCGGGGCGAACCCTCGTCATCCTCCGTCTCTATTGGAAAGGCGGGCGATTGAAGACCGAGCTCGGGGTCGCGCAGGGCAAGGTCGCGCACGATAAGCGAGCGGATCTGAAGAAGCGCGCCACGGACCGGGAAACGGAGCGCGAGGTCGCGCGCTTCAATCGCCGGCACGCGTAGTTTCTCGCCCACAGCGTGGCCGCGGTTGCACATTGCGTCGCCTGCGGGATTTTAGCTCTTCATGGCTCGAACGCGTTCTCCGCTGCTCGTCTTATTTCTCACCGTTTTCATCGACATGATCGGGTTCGGCATCATCATTCCGGTGCTCCCGCTCTACGCGGAAAACTTTCATGCCTCGCCCATCGCGATCGGCTGGTTGACCGGCATTTATTCCGGCATGCAGATCATCTTCACGCCTCTCCTCGGGAAGCTTTCCGATCAATGGGGAAGACGGCCCGTCTTGATGGTGAGTCTGGCCGGCACCGCGATCGGCTTCGTTATCATGGGCATGGCGAATTCGCTCGCGCTCCTTTTTGTGGCGCGAATTGTGGCGGGCATCACGGGCGGTAACATTTCCATTCCGCAGGCTTACATCGCGGATGTAACGGCCCCGGAAAAACGTTCGCACGCCATGGGCCTGATCGGCGCCGCTTTCGGGCTCGGTTTTACCTTTGGTCCCATGATCGGTGGACTGATGAGCCGCATTTCCTACAGCGCCCCGTTCTACTTCGCGGCAGTGTTGGCGGCCGCCAATGTGGTGCTTCTCTATTTTATTCTGCCGGAGAGCTTGCCGAAAGAACACCGGGCCAAACCACACGAGGAAGCGAGTCTGCTGGAAGTCTTTCGGCACGGGCGCGGTGGGATGTTCGCGCTCGTGGTAGCGACCTATTTTTTCCTGATCGCGGGCTTTGCCATCATGACCACGCTCTTCGCCCTCTTCACCGAAAAGCGTTTCGGCTACGATGCACACGCCAACGGCTACCTCTTTGGATTTCTCGGGATCCTCACGGTCATCGTGCAGGGCGGCCTGATCGGGCGGCTGGTCAAGATCTTTGGCGAGACGGCCCTTGCTCGTCTTGGCTTAATCATTACGGCCGCCTCCCTTGCATTCTTGCCGCTCAGCGCAAATCTCACGTGGCTTCTGATCGCGTGCGCCGGGCTGGCGTTCGGCAGCGGTTTCGCCAGCCCTCCGCTCAACGGTCTCGCCTCCCAGATGATCGATCGAAGCTGGCAGGGACGCGCGCTGGGCGTGATGCAATCTGCCGGCAGCACCGCGCGTCTGCTCGGTCCCGCCGTCGCCGGATGGCTGCTGGTGCTCGATGCGAAACGGCCGATCGCAGAATACGGGCGGACGCCATTTTTTGCGGCTGCCGTCTTGTGCTCGATCGGGGCAACGC
>JACCXL010000333.1 GCA_013697015.1 Chthoniobacterales bacterium
GGCGGGATGACACAAGTGTTAAGTTATTGAACACGAGTGTTGGAAGTCGGGTGTCTTCAAGTCGCCTGTCTTCGGCTGAAGCGGAGGACGAGGAAATAAAGGGCGGCGAACCCCAGCACTAAAAGGAAGATCCAATGGCCCTGAGACTTCGCAAAACGGACCATCGCCTCCGGATCAGCGAGAAGATTCGGTTCCGCACGATAAGCTGCGCGTCCAATATATGCCAGAATCGCGCACCAGATGGCGGAGCCGGCGATTGTCATGAGACTAAACGTCACGAAACTCATCCGAAGAACTCCCGCCGGGATCGAAATCAGATGTCTGATCACCGGGAGCAGTCGCGCAAAAAAAACGCCGCCCGCCTCATATCGATTCAGCCATACTTCAGCGCGCCCCAGTTTTTCGGGTGAAACGAAGAAGTAGCGGCCAAACTTCAAAATGAGAGGGCGACCGACGAGAAGCGCCACCCAGTAAGTGATCGCTGCGCCGAGATAAGAGCCGACTGTGCCTGCCATGATCACGCCAGTAAAGCTGAGCTGGCCTTGCGCAGCCAGGAACGCCGCCGGCGGGATCACGATTTCGCTCGGCACCGGGAAAATCGAGCTTTCCATCGCCATCAAAAGGATGATGCCCCAATATCCCCAGTGCGTGACCCAGCCGGACCAGACTTGCAACAGATGATGCATCAAAACATTTACGTGCGTGGATTTCTGCCGCGCCTCTTCATTCGCGGATTGAGCGGCGCGGCGGGGCGCCCGTAGTTCATTCGAAATCGTTTCGAGCGCAATCTGAATCTCTCATGTCGATTTACCGTCGGGCTTTAAAATATTACCGGCCGTTCTGGGGCCAGACCGCCATCGGCCTGGTCCTTACGCTCTGCGGCATCGCGCTCAATTTGCTCAAACCGTGGCCCTTCAAATTCATCGTCGATAACATTTTGCCGGCGGGAAGCGCGCAGTCTTCCGTCCGGCTAATTCCCCTCCTCTGCCTCGCGCTCGTCGCGATCCAGTTGTTGTGGGGGATCATCAATCTCGTCACCAATTATCTTTTCGTGAAGGTCGGTCTCGAAGCGCTCCTCCGCATGCGCACCGAGCTCTACAGTTATCTGCAATCGCTCTCGCTCAAATATCACGACGCCCGCCGCGCGAGTGATTCCAGCTTCCGCGTCGCCTACGATTCGCAGTCGATTCAAACTATCTACAACAAAGGGCTCACAAATATTTTCGGCTCCGTCGTAACCTTGATCGGCACGTTCGCGATCATGGCGCGGATGGACTGGCAGCTGACGCTCTTGTCGCTTGGAGTGGTGCCGCTGATCGTCCTCGCCATCTATTTGTTCGCTCGCCGAATTCGCGAGCAATCAACGTCCATTCAGGAACGCGAGAGCGCCGTGCTGGCGCAGGCGCAGGAAGGTTTGAGTTCGGTCCGGATGGTGCACGCCTTCGGTCGCGAGGAATGGGAAGTCGGGCAGTTTCGGATGCAGGCGCAGCACAGCCTGCAGGCCAATCTCCGGCTCACGCTCACGAACGTGCACAGCGCGCTCGTCATCAGCACTCTCATGGTGATCGGAACCGCGGCCATGTATTACCTCGGCACACGGCATGTGCTCGCCGGCACGCTCAGCCTCGGTTCGCTGCTCGTCTTCAGCGCTTATCTGCTCATGCTCTATCAGCCGCTCGAATCGCTTACCTACACCGCGTGGGCCATGGAAGGTGCCGCCGCGGGCGCGCAACGCTGCTTCGAAGTGCTGGATCGTCCCGACGACGTGCTCGATGCGCCCAACGCCAGGGCGGTCGGAACGGTCGCGGGGTCGATTGCGTTCGATCATGTCACCTTCGGCTATGCAGCCGGGAAGCCGGTCCTGCGCGACATCGATCTAACCATCGCTCCTAATCAAATTGTGGCTCTGGTCGGCGGCACCGGCGCCGGAAAAAGCACTTTGCTGAGTCTCGTTCCGCGCTTCTACGATCCCGATCGCGGGCGTGTCACCCTCGATGGCTCCGACATCCGCGAACTGACGAAACAGTCGCTGCGCGCGCATATCGGCCTCGTTTTGCAGGACACATTGTTGTTCTCCACCAGCATTCGCGAGAACATCGCTTACGGACGGCCGGACGCGACCGAAGCTGAGATCCACGAAGCTGCGGTCCGTGCCCAAGCCGACGAGTTCATCTCACGCCTGCCGCAGGGTTACGAAAGCTCGGTCGGCGAACGAGGCGGCCATCTCAGCGTCGGACAACGCCAGCGCCTCGGCATTGCCCGCGCTTTTTTGAAAAACGCACCGATCCTGCTGCTCGACGAACCGACATCGGCCCTCGATCCGGCGACTGAAGCTGCCATCATGGAGACGATGAAAGATCTAATGCGCGGCCGGACGACCTTGATCGTTACGCATCGGCTCGCGACCATCCACCAGGTCGATCGCATCGTGGTCCTGCGCGATGGGGAGATCGCCGAGCAAGGCAGAGGTCCGGATCTCGTCGCCCGCGGAGGCGCCTATGCGAAACTCTATTCCGCCGGGCATTACGGGCCTAACGAGTCATGAGCAACGTCCAGGCCGATCGTCACGTGGAGAGCGATTGGTGGCCCCATCCGATTCCCGGCAACGTTGAATTCGGCGAGGGATTTTACTGCGAGACTGCCCAGATTTTCCGGCACCTGAAAAGCCGGACGCCGGGCGCGCTCATCCTCGGCGCGCATGTTTCGTGTTATGCCGGTTGTTCCTTCGCGATCGGACCGGGCGGACACTGCACGATCGGCGATTTCACACTTCTGAACGGCGCGCTCATCATGGCGGAAGAGCGGATCGAGATCGGATCGCACTGCCTCGTTTCCTGGAATGTCGGCATCGCCGATTCTGATTTTCATCCATTGGAGCCCGCTCAAAGAATCATCGACGCCCATGCGCTCGCTCCGTTTTACAAGGATCGTCCGCCCCGGCCGCCGTTGCGGACCGCGCCGGTCATCATCGGTGACAATGTCTGGATTGGAATGAACGCGGTCATTCTAAAAGGCGTGGCGATCGGCGAAAACTCGGTCGTCGCAGCGGGTGCGGTCGTGACGAAAAGCGTGCCGGAAAATTGCGTGGTCGCGGGCAATCCGGCCAAGATAGTGAAGTACTTTTAACCGCCGAGCACGCAGAGAGCACAGAGCATGAGTGTCTGTATTTCGTCTTTCTCTGCGTCCTCCACGTTCTCTGCGGTGATTAGATGAAACGCAAACGCATCGTCGTAATGGGTTTCATGGGTTCCTGCCCGATCGCCGGCGTGATCTGGCAGCACATTCATTACATCGTCGGACTGCAGCGACTCGGTCATGACGTTTACTACGTCGAAGATTCGGCGCGCTTGCCCTACAACCCCGAGACCTTCGAGATCAACAACGAATACGATTTCGCGGCCACAACCCTGGCGCGACTCGCGCGTGAATTCGGATTCGAGCGGCGCTGGGCCTTCTGCGCCCGCTACCTGCCCGGAAATCCAACGGCTGGCTTGCCGCTCCATCGTATCCGTCAACTCTAT
>JACCXL010000337.1 GCA_013697015.1 Chthoniobacterales bacterium
CGCGCAACACGAAGAAGGCGTGGATCGCAGCCACGGCAAAGCCGGTCGCGACGAAGGCCGCCAGCGTCATATGCAGCACCTCATGGAAGGCCGCCGGGTTCAACATCGCCGCGATCGGATCGATGTCGGTCACCTTCCCGTCAACGATGTGGAAGCCGGCCGGCGCATTCATCCAGGCGTTCGCCGTGACCACGAAGATTCCGGAAAGAATGCCGCTCAGGGCGACGAGTACGCCGCAGAGCCAATGGACGAAAGGCGGCAGCCGATTCCATCCCGCCAGATACAACCCGAGAAAAATCGCTTCGGTGAAAAAAGCGAAGCCTTCGAGCGAAAACGGCATTCCGATAATCGCGCCCGCTTTTTCCATGAAGCCTGGCCAGAGCAAACCGAGCTCAAAGGCAAGCACCGTTCCCGAGACCGCGCCGACCGCGAAGAGAATCGCCGCGCCTCTCGCCCAGCGCTTGGCCAGATCGAGAAACACATCGCGCCGCGTCCGGAGATACATCCCCTCGGCGATCGCCATGAGGACGGGCAAGGCGATGCCGATCGCAGCAAAAACGATGTGGAACCCGAGCGACATGCCCATTTGCGAGCGGGCAAAAAGAAAATCACTCATTCCGCAACCTCAGTGACCTTCAACAGGAGAAGACCGTTGCAGCCGCCGTTCCGGGAGGTAAGGCAACACCTGCGGAATCTCGCCGTCGCGGAGTTTTTCTTGCACATCGCGCCAGTAGGCCGCGCGAAAGAGATCCGCGTGCTGTTCGAACAGTGCAGGACGCGCCGCGCCTGGCAGGGAAAGAAAGTCGGGGAACTCTTCTGGAAAGATATCGTTCTCGCGCACGGAATACCATGGCTCGGCTGCCATCTCCTGCTCCGGCGTGGTCGGTTGCGGCATATCGCGAAAGTTGCAGTCGGTGATAAAGCAGAGTTCATCGTAATCGTAGAAAACGACGCGACCTGTTCGCGTAACACCGAAGTTTTTCGTCAGCAGATCGCCAGGAAAAATATTCGAGGCGGCGAGGTCTTTGATCGATTGGCCGTAGTCACGCGCGGCGTCTGCAACCGCTGACTCGTCAGCTTCGAGTAAAAACAGATTCAAAGGGCGAATACGCCGCTCGACGTAGGCATGGGCGATCACCACGTCATCGCCTTCCCGTCGGACGGTCGAGCCGGCGTCGCGGAGCAAATCCTCGAGCAGCCCGGGATCGAACCGCTCGCGTGCGATGCGCAGATGCTCGAATTCGTGCGCTTCAACCAGACGTCCCGCGCGGTCATGTTCAAAGACAAGCCGGTAGCGGCGCATGACTTCCTCGCGCGTGCTCTCTTTTGGATAATCGAAATGATCTTTGATCAGCTTAAAAACGACATCGTAGCTGGGCAGGGTGAAGACGAGCATGACCATCCCACGCGTTCCTTCCGCGGGGACGAAGCGATCGCTCGAAGTGCGCAGGTGCCGCACGAAGTCACGATAGAACTCCGTCTTGCCGTGGCGATGGAAGCCGATGGCGTTGTAGAGATCGATCAGGCGTTTGCGCGGCATCAGCTCGCCCAAGCTGCGCACCAGTGTGTAAGGGCACGAGGTGTCGACGCGGAAATACGAACGCGTAAATGAAAACAGAATCGCCAGATCGGTTTCCCCGATGAGCACCGCGTCCAGTTCGATTCCTTGGTCGCTCTCGTGCCGCAAACAAAACGCGATCGGCACAGCCGCACTGCTGCCGTCGCGGGATATTCGCGCGACAAGGTAAGCGCCGCGCCCGCGATAGAAGACGTCGCCGATGATCTCCAACGTTGCGTGGCCGCGCCCGTCCACTGCGGCTCCAATGCGCTCTGCGGCTGCTTGCACCGCATCTTCAAGAGCGCACCAATGTTCTTTGGAAAAACTTGCTACGGAGTCCGTCAACACAGCGGTGAGGAGCTGGGCAAGTGAAGGTTCGGAATAGGAACGCGGTGGCGGCCGCTGAGACACGATTGGCGGTTCGTCGAAATCGGTGTCAACAAACTCGATCGCCTGATCCACTCCCTCCGTCGCAAAGACGCGGCGCGTGAGCGAATTGAAGAAGCTCTCGGCAAGTTCACGCTTCGGCGATTGCGCAATGAGCGACGAGTAAACGGCCTTCATTCCCATCCAGGTGTTGCGTTCGTCGAGCCGCGAGCCCATTGCGTCTCTGATCTGCTGCGTGAGTTCCTCCATTTCGCGTGTGTAGAGGTGCAGTCGCTCGGCTGCGTCGGCGAACGATTCGCCCCAGTCGCGGGCGAGAAACCTCTCTTTCGCGCGCAGCGTGATTGTGTGGAACTGCTCGTCGTATTCGACAAACGCGCTCTGCACCGTCTCCGCGCAGAGCGCCGAGAGCCGGCTGTCGGTCAGGGCCGCGCTTTCCGCATGAGCCGGGTTGCTGATCACGACCCGCGTCAGTGAAACTGCTCTTGTTCCGTGGAACCGGTGAGCGCGGTCGTCGAACTTTTGCCGCCGGCGATCACCTGCGCGACCTCATCGAAATAACCGGTGCCGACTTCGCGCTGATGTTTTGTGGCTGTATAACCGTCATTCTCCGCCGCGAATTCCGCTTCCTGTAACTCGGAGTAAGCCGCCATCCCGTGGTCCTTGTAGCCGCGTGCGAGCCGGAACATTCCGTAATTGAGCGCGTGAAAGCCGGCGAGCGTGACGAACTGAAATTTGTAACCCATCGCGCCCAGCTCGCGCTGGAATTTTTCGATGGTCGCGCTGTCGAGTTTCTTCTTCCAATTGAATGAGGGCGAGCAGTTGTAGGCGAGCAGCTTGCCGGGAAATTTCTTGTGCACGCTCTCGGCGAAACGTTTCGCTTCGCGCAAGTTTGGCTCGCTCGTCTCGCACCAGATCATATCGGCATACGCGGCGTAGCTCGTGCCGCGCGCGATCGCCTGGTCGAGCCCGGCACGCACGCGGTAGAAGCCTTCCGCGGTTCGTTCGCCGGTCAGGAATTCCTGATCGCGCTCGTCTACATCATTTGTCAGCAACGCCGCGGCGTTCGCATCGGTGCGTGCGACGATGAGCGTTGGCACGTTCGAGACATCCGCGGCTAGGCGCGCGGCAATTAGGTGCGTGATCGCGGTGCGGGTCGGCACGAGCACTTTGCCGCCCATGTGTCCGCACTTCTTTTCGCTCGCGAGCTGATCCTCGAAATGCACGCCGGCCGCGCCCGCCTCGATCATCGCTTTGGTTAATTCGAAGACGTTCAGCGGACCGCCGAAACCCGCCTCGGCATCGGCGATGATCGGCGCGAACCAATCAATGTCGTTCTTGCCTTCCGCGTGATGAATCTGGTCGGCGCGCTGCAACGC
>JACCXL010000402.1 GCA_013697015.1 Chthoniobacterales bacterium
TATTTATACGGTCTGACGCGGATCCGTTTCCGGACTTGCATCCTTTGGGTGGCCATCGGGCAGGCTCCGGGATTATTTCTCTACGCCTACATCGGCACGCTGGGGCAACTGGGCTTAAACCTCGTTCGCGGCAAGACGCATCCGGTCTTCATAGAATACGTCATATGGATAACTGGTCTCGCTACAGCCGCCTTAGTGTTGGTCATGCTTGGGCGGGTCGCGACGAGGCTTCTTGAAAGTTCTCAAGCTGAGAGCGAGAGGAGATCACTATTGCAAATACCTTCTCATGAGGCAATTGTGAAATGAGCAATGAATTGCTAACTATGGCGATAGGCGCGCGACTACGTTCTTACGCTCCATACTCCGGGTTCGCCGTCGGTGCCGCACTTCGGACGCGCACCGGGGCGGTTTTCTGCGGTGCCAATATCGAGAATATTTCCCTCGGTCTGACGATGTGCGCGGAACGCGTGTGCGTTGGGTCCGCACTGGCTGACGGGCATCGCGATTTCGACGCGCTTGCAATTGCGGCTGATTCGAGGACGCCGATCGTCCCGTGCGGAGCCTGCCGGCAGGTCCTGGCGGAATTTGCTCCCGGGCTCCGCATCTTCAGCAGAACGCTGTCGGGGACGAAGGCCGAGTTCTCGCTCTCTGATCTTCTCCCGCATCAAAAGGATGGAATTCTCGAAAAGTTCCATGTGGAACATGCGTGAAAGACGTAGGGAATATGATGTTATCGTAATCGGGAGCGGCCACGCCGGAATAGAGGCCGCGCTCGCGGCCGTTCGAGTCGGCGCTTCTACTCTGTTACTCACGCAGAGTCTCGATACGATCGGGCAGATGTCGTGTAACCCAGCTATTGGTGGCTCTGCAAAGGGACAGCTTGTAAGGGAGATCGACGCACTCGGCGGGGTCATGGGTCAGAATACCGACGCCACGGGAATTCAATTCCGAATGCTTAATCGATCGAAGGGACCGAGCGTTTGGGCCCCTCGAGCGCAGTGCGACAAAAAGGCTTATCAATTTCGTCTAAAAGCCTTCTTGGAGCGGACGAAGTGTTTAGACGTAAAACAGTCCACTGTATCCCGAATTCTTCGTGTGGGAGATCGAGTTGCCGGTGTCGAGACGGATTTCTCCGGTCAGTTTTTTGGACGGTCACTCGTAGTTACCTCCGGAACCTTCCTTCGAGGGCTGCTTCACGTTGGTGGTCAGTCAAAGGCCGGAGGTCGGATGGCGGACTCGGCCTCATCACTAAGCGATTCACTGCGGGATATGGGCTTTGCTGTCGGCCGATTTAAGACAGGGACGCCCTGTCGGATAAATAAAGCGTCGGTTGATTTCGCCAAATGTGAAACACAAGTTGGCGATAAACCAGCGCCTAGGTTCAGCTACGTGGATATTCCCGAAGCCTCGAAAGATGACATCTTCACCTTAAACCGCTCGACGTTCCACGTGGAACAAGTGCCATGTTGGATAACGCACACAACAGCCGAGACGCACGAGATTATCCGAAAGAACCTATATTCCTCCGCGCTTTACTCGGGAGCGATCAAAGGCACGGGACCTCGATATTGCCCATCTATTGAAGACAAAGTAGTGAAGTTCCCAGATAGAACCTCCCATCAAATCTTCCTTGAGCCAGAAGGGCGTCACACTAACGAATTCTACGTTAATGGGCTGTCGACGAGTCTGCCTTATCAAGTCCAGGTTGACTTTGTGCGCTCCATTCCCGGCTTGGAAGAGGCCGAAATTATGCGTCCGGGTTACGCTGTGGAGTATGATTATTTTCCTCCAACCCAGCTGACTGCCACCCTCGAAACAAAACTGGTAAGCGGCCTGTACTTTGCAGGCCAAATCAATGGTACTTCCGGTTATGAAGAGGCTGCGGCGCAGGGCCTTGTAGCTGGAGCCAATGCAGCGCTGAACGCACTGCAACAAGAAAACATAACTCTTTCGGCGTCAGATTCTTATATTGGTGTGATGATTCGAGAATTGACGACTAAGGGAACAAACGAGCCCTACCGAATGTTCACGAGCCGAGCAGAGAACCGGTTATCACTTCGCCAAGATAACGCGGATCAGAGGCTCAGCCCTTTGGGCCGCGAATATGGTCTGGTGGAAGACGAGCGGTGGGTGGTATTCCGTGAAAAAATGGCACATTTGAAAGCGCTGAAAGCCTTTGTCGGGAAAACCCAGTGGGACGGGAAATTGATCGAGGCGCTGCTGAAGAAGCCGGAGTTTACCTGGGAACACTTAGGTTCTGAGATTCGAGCCGAGGCGTCGGCCGAGATATGGGATCTAGTCCAGACCGACCTCAGATATGCGGGTTATGTTCAACGTCAGACAGAGGCGAATCGCAGGCTTGCGCGCAACGATCGGCAGCGCATCCCGTGCGACCTAAGTTTTGAATCAGTGCGTGGTCTGAGTCAGGAGGCAAAACAAAAGCTCTCGGCAGTTCGGCCAGAATTTATAGGTCAGGCTGCGCAAATAAGCGGGGTGACGGCGGCGGACGTCTCTCTTTTAAGCATCTTCCTCAAGAAGAAGAAGAACGCGCGCCCGGCCGAGCACATCGTCGTTTAATCTGTGCTGTTTGCTTGCTTCGCTGCTCTTTTGATCGGCTATCTGTTTGGCTCGTTCCCGACCGGCTATCTCGCAGGCCTTCTCGCCGGTGTGGATATCCGTAAACAGGGCAGCGGCAATATCGGTGCGACGAACGTCCTGCGCGTTGTTGGGAAAAAATATGGATACGCGGTGTTTCTCGCGGACGTGCTCAAAGGGTTCGCGGCGGTGAACCTGGCGCATTTCATGGCCACACGGATTCCGGCCTCAGCTCAACATCCGATCTACTTTGCGACCATTGCGGCGGTTGCTTGCATCGTCGGTCATGCCTTTCCCGTTTGGTTGCGCTTCAAAGGCGGAAAGGGAGTGGCGACCTCGGCGGGCGCGATGTTTGGTTTGATGCCGGTCGCGGCAACGATTGTCCTCGTTATCTGGATATTAGTCTTCGAGATCACGCGGTATGTCTCAGTTGCCTCCGTGATAGCGGCGGCGGGATTGCCAGTTGCCGTGGCGATTCTGATTCACACAGGGTTTATGCATGACCCGTTTCTGGTTTACATCACCGCGCTGCTCGCGCTGCTCGTCGTCTGGCGTCATCGGTCGAATTTTGCTCGTCTTCGTGCCGGAAGAGAACAACGCTTCCCCCGCAAATGAACATCGGAAGGACAGCCATTCTGGGCGCGGGAAGTTGGGGCACCGCACTGGCTGTGCTTTGGGCGAAGACGGGAAAACCAGTCACCTTGTGGGGCCACAATCCCGAACGAATAGAGCAGCTGGCGAACACGCGGGAGAATCGAGAATATCTACCTGGCGTTACGTTGCCGCAGAGCATTGAGGTCACGCACGATCTCGCTGCGTGTGCCGATGCGAATCTCGTAGCTTTCGTTACGCCATCGGTGGTCCTGCGATCGATCGCGGCGCAGTTCAAGGCGATCAGCTCCAATAAATCCGCGGTCTTTCTCAGTTGTACAAAAGGGATCGAGCATCAGAGCGGCAAACGCATGAGCGAGATCCTGAAGGAGATATTCCCCGGGCAAGCCGTGGCGGTACTTTCCGGTCCGAATCTCGCCGTTGAGGTCTCGCGCGAATTGCCGACTGCCACGGTTCTGGGATGTCGCGAACCGGAATGCGCGGAGAGCTTGCAGCAGCACCTCGGCAGCGCGCGCTTTCGCATCTACACGAGTGACGAAATTACCGGTATCGAATTGGGCGGGGCTCTGAAAAATGTTTTCGCGATTCCCGCGGGTGTCAGCGATGGCTTCGGGCTCGGAGATAATTCGAAGGCGGCCCTCGTGACGCGCTCACTCGCGGAATTGTTGCGCCTGGGGACTGCGATGGGAGGGAATCCGCGCACGTTTTATGGCCTGAGTGGCGCGGGAGATTTGATCGCGACTTGTTTCAGCCAGCACAGCCGGAATCGGCGGGTCGGCGAAAAGCTCGGGCGCGGTGAATCGCTCGCAGATATCGTCGCTGGCACACAAATGATAGCCGAAGGTATTCCGACCGCTCGCGGCGCGTATGAATGCGCGCGCCAATTGAATATCGAAACGCCTATCATCGATCAGGTTTACGCGGTGCTCTACGAGCAGAAGCCACCCGCGCAAGCCCTGCAAGAGCTGCTCGACCGCGATCCGAAATCTGAACGGGCCTAGACGCGCGAGATTGCGAGGCTCTGCAAGACCTCCGGATAGAGATCGCGTTCCGCGATTTGGATTCGGGCATGCAGAGTTTTGGCGGTGTCGTTCGCCAAGACCGGAACTGTGCGCTGCGCGATAATGTCGCCGCTGTCGATTCCCGCATCGACGTAATGAACCGTGCATCCGGTAACGTGTTCGCCGGCCTCGAGTGCCTGGCGCCACGCTTCCCGACCCGGGAACTTCGGTAGGAGAGACGGATGAATGTTGATGATTCGACGCGGAAACGCATTCAACATCGGCTTCTTCAAGACGCGCATAAAACCGGCCAGCGCCACGATTTCCACTTCAGCATCCTGTAACATGCGCGCCAGCGCAGCTTCGCTGCCGGGCTCAAGTTTGGTGCGGAATTTTCCCGGTTGCAGGAAAGCATTTGGCACGGCGAATTCGCGGGCAACCTCGAGAATTCGTGCGTCGAATACATCGGAAGCGATCAGGCGCACTTCAGCCGCCAAGGTGCCAGCGCGGATCCGCTCGAGTATCTGGCGGCAATTACCTCCTTGGCCGGAGCCGAGAATTCCAAGGCGCAGCGAATTCACCGTGCGAGGTTTTGTGTTGCGCCAATCAGCGCTGACGTCGAATACCCCTGCGAAAACGGCACGATCACAATCTCTGCGCCGATGTCTCGCAAAACCGCGCTCTCTTCCGCGGCAAGAGTTTCGGGGGTGTAGTCTCCTCCTTTCACGTAGATCGCGGGCCGTGCCGCCAGGAGAAAGCCCGTCGCACGCATCTCGGGAAAGATCGCGACGAAATCGACGCACCGAAGTGCCGCTAAAATCTCGGCGCGATTCCGTTCCGTGTTCAACGGTCGACCTTCGCCTTTCAACAGCCGCACGGAAGCGTCTCCATTAATTCCAACGGCTAGCGCATCCCCGAGCTTTCGCGCCGCTTCCAGATAGCGGACATGGCCGACATGCAGGAGGTCGAAGCAGCCATTCGTTACAACGAGCTTTTGCTGCAAGCTTCGCAGCCGCGCGCTCTCCTTCTCCAAATCCGCAAGGGTTAGGATCCGGGAATTCAAGTTTTTTGAGGGGCGACGAAGTTGATCGCGCGGGGAAGCACTTCAAAAACGGCGGGTTCGTTTCCGACAAGCTCGCCGTCCACATTGAACCACATACCGGGCCGCGACTGCACCCCGATTTTGGCGGCGCGACGGAAAATAATCGCGTCGCTCTCGAGGTGTGTGCCAAGAAGAACTTGCGCGCCCAGAATCGTCAAGGCGGCGGCCCCGCTTTTATCGGGAATGAGCACGATATCGAGCAAGCCGTCGTCGAGTTCGGCGGCGGGCGTAATCGGAATTCCGCCCGCGACGAAGCGACCATTCGCGATCACAATATTGTAGAGATTTTCCTCGATGATTTCCGCGTCGTCGAGTGTGATCTTCGTTCGGTAGGCACGCAGCTCCGGCAACGCGGCCGCGGCACCGCGCAGATAAGCCAAAGGACCCCAGGACTGCTTCATCTCCGGCGTCATCTTCTCGTCGACGACACCGCTGAATCCCCCGGCGGAGACGTTGAGAAAATACCGGACCTGGTCGCTTGTCACGCGCACCACATCGATAGGGCGAGTCTGTCCGGCGACGACCAGATCGAGGCATGCTTCAAGTGTGTCAGGTAGTCCGAGCGCGCGCCCGAAGTCGTTACCCGTGCCGCTCGGCGCAAGCGCGAGAGCGACGCCAGCCTCATGCGGCGCGACGCCGTTGATTACTTCGTTCAGTGTCCCGTCGCCTCCGGCAATGATGATCATGTCGTAGCCGTCCCGAACGGCTTCCTCCGCAAATCTTTTTGCATCGCCCGCGTCGGCCGTGAGGAAGAATTCAATCGGATCGAGGGCGCGAAATTTCGCGCGCAAATCTTCGGGAGGACCGGCCGTGCCTGCACTGGGGTTGGCGATGATGCAGCGTTTCACGAGTGCGACAATTCTGGTGGGACCTTCGCCGTTGCGGCTGCAGAGGCAACGAGATTACCTCATAATAACCTATCGCATCGGCGCTCGTTTCCTTAGGCAGCTGAACGCGCACTGGCTGAAGCGGCGCCTGAAATGGGGAATCAACAGGCGCGTAGCGTAGAATCTTCGCTCCATCCCCGCACAAACGCCCACCTTTGCTGGTCGCCTTTCGGCTGAGCGTGTGTAAGATCCGGCCCATAGCGTGGAGTACCCCCCGCGCATTATGAGTAAGCCACCCGACTCCGCGTTCTCTATTACCGAAACACCGATCGTGTTGCCATCGTCGCGTGATGCGGCGGATGCTGATGAAGGGGCGGGAGAGCTTCCGCGCTCCTACGGCCAACCCGTCTTATTCGTGATCGCACGCGATCCACGCACGCTCTTCGCATATTGGGATATCGACTGGCAGGCGGTTTTCCAAAGCGAGCCACCGGCGGATAAGACAGTGCATTTGCGGCTCCTCAACGGCGACAATGTTGAGGAGAAAACAGTTCGCGTTGAGCCATTTGCGGGGCACGCCTACATCGAAGTAGAGGAAAGCGGAGCAACCTACGTGGCGGAGCTGGGCTATCTTCAGCCGGCCGGTGTGTGGAAGGCCGTCGCTCGCTCGGAGGCGATTGCGACCCCAAGCGAACGGCTCGCGAGCGCGGGCGAATTCCAGCTAGCGTCCATCCCATTTCATCTTGGATTTCAACGCCTGGTCGAACTTTTCCGTGCTTCCAACCAGGATCGCGCATCGCTCTCGGCTCTGGTCGTGCGCTTGCAGAAGAAGAATGTGGTCGCTGAGGAGGAGAAAC
>JACCXL010000407.1 GCA_013697015.1 Chthoniobacterales bacterium
CGCCAGACGATCTTCTCGATCGCCTTCGCCAGCTGCATCGTCTCGAGGAACGGTGTGCTTTTGCGCTGTTTCACGAGCTGACTTGCGATCCGGCGCGCCGCCGGTTCTTCACCCAGATCACGGAACAGACGGGTGAGCTCTTCTTCGCTGTAATTGTTGACCACATCCGCCGCGGTCAATTCGCGCCGCGGATCCATCCGCATGTCGAGCGGACCATTGCGCATGACGCTAAAGCCGCGCGCGCCATTCTCCAGTTGTCGCGACGATACCCCGAGATCGAGCAGCGCCCCGCCGATGACTGTGACGCCAAGCTCGTCTAACGCTCCCCCCGCGTCGCGGAAATTTACCTGGCGCAACGTAACGCGATTGCCAAATTCGGAAAGCTGCCCGGCCGCCTCTTCGATCGCATCCGGGTCCTGATCGAACGCGATCACATCCGCGCCGGTGCGCAAAATCGCCGCGCTATGCCCGCCGCCACCGCACGTCCCATCCACCACGATCGTGCCGGACCGCGGCTCGAGCAGTTCGACCACTTCCGAAACCAGCACAGGCCGGTGATAAATGAAGTCTTCCATTTCGCGCGCCTCCTCTTCGATGACGAGCGGCCCTGTCGCGAACCAGACCGGCCGCTCAAACAACAACGCCTTCATATCGTTCGTCCGTGCTTCTAAAGGCCGATGACGTTCGCCACGTGCTGATAGGTGGGCGTCTCCTCTTCGTGGGCCCGTTTCCATTTCTGCAGATTCCAAACTTCGAAGCGTCCGCGTCCACCAACGAGCGCGACCTCCCCCTTCAAACCGAGCTGGCGGCAGAGATCCTCCGGCAACACAAGGCGGCCTTGTTTGTCGGACGAGCCGTGCTGCGCGCGCGCGTGCAGTTGACGCAGGAAAATCCGGCGATCTCGTGCCGAGATCGCGGCCGTCTGTTCGGCGTGCGCCGTCATGCGGGCAAATTCGTCCGGCGACATGACGAGAAGAAACTGGTGCTGCGCTTCGGGCAGGAGGATGAACTCCTCGCCCTCGTTGCGCCGCCAGCGGGATGGCACCGTGATGCGGTTTTTTTCGTCGATGGAATGACGGAATTCTCCCGCGTAGAAATTTTGAGACTGAGAGACGCTTTCCATAGAGCCGTGGGGATCCCGACCATTTCAATCCACTTCCCCCCACTTGTAACCACCCCAACCTCTTGTGGTCAATAAAATAAATGGATGTTTGCGGTGATTTTCACCGCCGATACACTCCCCGCGTGTTCCCGCTTCCCCGCGCTCTCGCCTTTTTCGTTGTGGCGACCTCCGTCGCGCCTCTCCCCGCGCAAACCACCGACCCCGCGCCCGGCGATTCGGTGCGCGTGACCGTTTCCATGAACGCGGACGGTTCCCGCACTGTTTATCAATATGACTCAGCGAACCACAAAGCGGTTGCCACCACCACAAGCTCCGACGGCAAAGCCCGCGGCAAGATCCTTTATACGCTCGACTCTTCCGATCGGTTCGCTACCGGCGAAGTCTACGGCGCGAAAAGCGATTTCCAGTTCAAGACTCTCTATAAGTACGACTCTGGCGGGCGGCTGACCGAGGAGACACAGCTCACGAAAGACGATGCTGTGCAGCACAGAATCGTCTATGCATACGATGAACGCGGCAAACAAACCGGCTATTCCGTTCTGGATGCCGACGGACGTTTGATTTCCCGAACCGGTGGCCCGGCCACGACGACCAAACCGAGCCAGAAAGCGCGACCGCCGGGTAACAGGTAACGGCAGCGCACTGCGCCGCCCTTCCTCTTCTTGCCAGCAGCGGCCTAAGGGTCTAAGACCAGAGAACGTGATCGATTACCTCCAGAAGGGCGGGCTGCTCATGTGGCCGATTCTGGTTTGCAGCGTCCTCTCGGTGGCCGTCTTTGCGGAGCGGCTTTTTTACCTGCATCGCGCGACCATCCATGTGGGCGAATTTCTGCAGGGTCTCTCGAATTTAATTCAGCGGAGAAATTACGCCGAAGCGCTGCATGAATCCGCCGGCACACCCGGACCCGTCGCACGCGTCATTCATGCGGCTATCATCCGGCACCAATTGCCGCGTTCGGAATTGCGCGAGATTGTGCAGGAAGCCGGCCAATTGGAGGTTCCGAAGCTGGAACGCTTTCTCGGCGTGCTCGCTACGATCGCGTATCTCACGCCGCTCCTCGGTCTGCTCGGCACCGTCGCGGGCATGATGGACGCCTTCGGCATGATCGCTTCCAAGGGCGGGTACGCCACTGTCACCGAACTTTCGAGCGGCGTTTACAAAAGTCTTCTCGCTACCGCGGCGGGTCTGGTTGTCGCCGCGCCCACCTTTGTCGCCTACAGCTATCTTTCGTCGCGCGTCAACACGCTGCTGCACGAGATGGAGCGCGCCGGAATCGAGGTCGTCCATATGCTGACCGAAACGGAAGCCATGAGTGGCATCATCGCTTTCCAGCCCGGCCAGGCCGGTGCTCCGCCACAGGGCGAACGCCTCGAGCGTTAGCCGTCGCGGAACGACGAGACGCGGTTGCGCATGAAGCTTTCCCGCACCAAAGATTACAGCTTCGGATGGTTCTTCGTCGTGCCACTGCTCGACGTCGTTTTCCTTCTCCTTTTCTTTCTGCTGCTCAGTTCAAATTTCGTGTTGCAACCCGGGATCGCGGTCTCCGTTCCTCTTTCACACTTCACGCTCGGCCCTCAGCTGAATCCGCAGATCGTCAGCATCACCGGCGGAGTCGCGCCGGCGATTTATTTCCGGGATCAAAAGGTGGGACTCGATCAGCTCGGGCCGCTGCTCGACGCCGCGAAACGCGATGGCCGGCCGATCATCATTCGCGCGGATCGATCCACCCCGTACGAAACAGTCGTGGCCGTCACGAACGCAGCACTGGAGAAAGGGATTACCGCTGTTTCCCTGGCCACGGCCCTGCCGAAATGATGGCGACCGCGCTGTCGCCCGGCCGCCAACCCGGTGTCGCGACCACCGTGTTCCGCTGGGACTCGCCGCACCGGAGGCGGTGGGGACTCACGCTTTTCATCGCCACCTCCGTCGCGCTCCATGCGATTTGTTTTTATGTCTTCCAAATCACATATCCGCCCACCGTGGCGCTCCTGCCGCCACCCGCGCGCGTTAACCTGATCACGCCCGCCACCGAAGAAGGCCGCGTCCTCTTGCGCTGGGTCGAAGCAGAAGATCCGGCGCTTGCTTCGACCACGCAACGCGCGCCGGATGCGAAATCGTTTGCGCTTCCTAAAGTCGCGCACATCCCTTCCTACCTTGCCACGAAGCCTGTGCTGCGCGATTTACCGCGCACCGAAACCAAGCCGGCTCTTCCGAGTTCCAATCCGCTACGGCCTGTGCAACGGCAGCGCTCCCCGGCACCGTCCGCCCCGCTCAAATCGCCCACGGTGGTCAATTTCTCACCTGAACTCGCCGGTCTTGGCCAACCGCAATGGCCAACCGTAAGATTTACTGCTGCGACCAACGAGGCGGCCGAAACCGCTGAATTTCGCGTCGCGGTTTCGGGGGAAGGGGTTATTCGTTTCTGCTTTCTGCAGCACTCGTCGGGCGATGCAGCGCTCGATGAGCAGGCGCGAAATTACATCGTCTCCTGCCGTTTTACCCCGGCGGCGCGGACCGCCGGGCTGGTCTGGGGCCAGGCCACGATCGCATGGGGGGACGACATTACTCCCCCCATTCCTTCCGACGCTGGAAAGCGCACGCCGTGATTCGCGTCAGCCTCTCCCTCCTGGTCACGATCTATCTGCTGGTTTTTCTTGCGGCGGTTTTTCTCCTCTGGATAGTGGGAGAGTGGAACCGCCGGCGGCGGGAGCGACGAGCTTTACGCTACCGGCTGCGATGCGTGATTTGCGCGTTTGAGTTCGACGATCGAACCGACGCCTTGCTTCCCCGCTGTCCACGCTGCGGAACTTTGAACGAACGTTTTAAACCGGATCAGATTTAATTTTTATGGGCATGTGGATCGGACGTAATCGCAAAGCGCGGGTGACCTATGGGTTCGACGAAATCGCGCTCGTCCCCGGCCGCGTTACGATCAACCCGCACGAAGTGGATATAAAATGGCGCCTGTCGCGCCGGGACGCGGAGCCCTTGTCCTGGAAGATCCCGATTCTCGCCAGTGCGATGGACGGCGTGGTGGATGTGCGCTTCGCGATTGCAATGAGCGAACTCGGCGGGCTGGCGGTGCTGAACCTCGAGGGCGTCCAAACGCGCTATAAAAGTCCGCAGGAGGTTTTGCAAAAAATCATTGCGGCCGACAAAGCCGAGATCACCGCCTTGCTGCAAAAAATTTATCAGGAGCCGGTGCAGCCGGAGCTGATCGCGGCGCGCGTGCGACAGATAAAAGATGGCGGCGCGATCGCGGCCGTCAGTTCGATTCCGCAACGCGCGGTGGAGTTCGGCGCGATCGCGCAGGAAGCCGGTGCGGACGTTTTTGTCGTCCAGAGCACCGTCTCCACCGTCCGCCACATCTCTTCGGAATATCGCTCGCTGGAGCTGGAGAAATTTTGTCGTGAGATGCGCATTCCGGTCATCGTCGGCAATACGGTCGGCTATGACGTCACGCTCGAGATCATGGAATGCGGCCCGGCCGCGGTGCTGGTAGGGGTCGGCCCCGGTGCTGCCTGCACCTCCCGCGGCGTGCTGGGCCTGGGCGTTCCGCAAGTGACTGCGACCGTCGATTGTGCCGCCGCGCGCGATGCTTACTTCAAGAAAACTTCGCGCTACGTCCCGATCATCACCGACGGCGGGATGAGCAAAGGCGGCGACGTTTGCAAAGCGCTCGCGTGTGGCGCGGATGCTGTCATGGTCGGCAGCGCTTTCGCAAAAGCGCACGAAGCTCCCGGCGCTGGATACCATTGGGGCATGGCCACGCCGCACGCCAACTTGCCCCGTGGCACGCGCATCAAAGTTGGAGCGACCGGTTCTTTGAAACAGATCCTCTTTGGCCCGGCGGAAGTGGATGACGGCAGCCAGAACCTGGTGGGCGCGGTCACCACCTGCATGGGGAACGTCGGTGCGGCTACCCTGGCGGAATTCCAACAAACCGAAATCATCATCGCGCCTTCCATCAAAACCGAGGGCAAGCTTTTCCAGACCGTTCAGAGCGTGGGCATGGGCGCGCGGTGAAGAAAGTGACGAGTGACATGTGACAAGTTTTTGAGCTAATTCATGTTACTCTTCGCGTTTTGCTTCCCACTCGTCACTCGTCATTCGTCACTTCTTCATGAACTCTAGAAGAGTCGTCATTACCGGTCTGGGTGTGGTCTCGCCCGTGGGCAATGACGTCGAGACTTTCTGGAATAATCTGAAGAACGGCGTGAGCGGCGTCCGGCGGATCGAGATGCCGGAAATCGAGCGTTATGACTGCCAGATCGGCGGGCAGGTGCGCGACTTCGATCCGAAGAATTTTTTCACGAATCCAAAGGACGTGAAACGCACCGATCGGTTCGCGCAGCTGGCCATGGCCGCCGCCAAGATGGCCAAGGAAGACAGCGGTCTCGATCTTGAGCGCATCGATCGCGCGCGCGCGGGGGTGATCGTGAGCAGCGGCATCGGCGGATTGAAAACGCTGGAGGACCAGCACACGGCGCTCATGGTAAAAGGGCCGTCACGCGTTTCGGCTTTCACCATCCCGATGCTCATTAGCAACATGGCCAGCGGCCTCATCTCGATGGAGTACGGTTTGCAGGGACCGAATTTCTGCATCGTCACGGCCTGCGCGACTTCGAATAACGCGATCGGCGAATCGTGGCGCATAATCAAATTCGGAGACGCAGAGCTCTTTTTCGCCGGCGGTTCGGAAGCGTCGATCATTCCCATCGGTCTGGCCGGATTTTCCGCCATGAAAGCGCTCACCACCCGAAACGCCGAACCGGAGCGCGCTTCGCGCCCCTGGGATCGCGACCGGGACGGCTTCGTCATGAGCGAAGGCGCCGGTGTCGTCGTGGTGGAGGAGCTCGAACACGCGCGGGCGCGGGGCGCGAAAATTTATTGCGAGCTCGCCGGCTACGGTCTTTCCGCGGATGCCTATCACATGACCGCCCCGCCGCCGGACGGCGAAGGGGCCGCCCGCGCCATGCAGAGCGCGCTCGATCACGCTCAGATCCGGCCGGATCAAGTGGACTACCTTAACGCGCACGCCACTTCCACTGGTCTCGGCGATATCTGCGAGACGCGTGCCATTAAAACCGTCTTCCGCGAACATGCCCGCACCGTTTCCATTAGCTCCACCAAATCGATAACGGGCCATTTGTTAGGCGGCGCGGGCGCGGTCGAAATGGCGGCCTGCGCGCTCGCCATTCGTGACTCCGTTATTCCGCCCACCATCAATCTGGAAGATCCAGATGACGAATGTGATCTCGACTACACCCCGCTGGTCGCGAAAGAGAAAAAAATCCGCGTCGC
>JACCXL010000007.1 GCA_013697015.1 Chthoniobacterales bacterium
TACCGCATCTCGTCTTCCCGGTTGTGACAGACCCGAAGAAGGTGCTGCTCGCGTTGCGCTGGGTGATTGATGAAATGGAGAAACGCTACAAAATCTTCGCGAAAGCCGGGGTGCGAAACATTACCAGTTTCAACGGACGCCCGCCGAAAAAGACCCAGAAGGAGCTGGATGATCTAGCTGTGGAGGCAGGCGTGGCGCCTGCAAAAGGAAGAGCAGCCGACACGTCTGCCACTACAGAAATCAAAGTTCCGCGCGAGGACGACGTGATCATCCCCGACAAAATGCCCTATATCGTGGTTATCATCGATGAGCTGGCGGATTTGATGCAGACCGCGCCGGCGGACGTGGAAAGCGCCATTGCCCGCATCACACAGATGGCACGGGCGGCTGGCATTCACCTTATCGTCGCCACCCAGACGCCGCGCGCAGACGTCATCACCGGCGTAATAAAAGCGAACATCCCGAGCCGAATCGCATTTCAAGTCGCGTCCAAGATCGATAGCCGTGTCATCCTCGACGAGAATGGCGCGGATCGCTTGTTAGGCCAGGGCGACATGCTATACCTGCCGCCGAGCACGTCGCGCCTGATCCGCGCACAGGGCGTGCTTGTGACCGATGACGAGATTCACCGGCTGGTCGATTTCGTTTCGGGGCAGAGCCCGCCTGCGTTCGACCTCGCGATGCAGGATAAACTCCAGTCAACTTCCGCGCCGCAGGAGGATGTGACTGAGGAAGACGAGGAACTGGTGGAGAAATGTCTTGAGATCATCCGCCAGGAAAAACGTGCCTCAACCTCGCTCTTGCAACGTCGCCTGCGCCTTGGCTACACGCGCGCCGCCCGGATCGTTGATATTTTGGAGCAGCGCGGCATATTGGGTCCCGGCGAAGGCGCGAAGCCGCGCGAGATTCTCGTCGATCTCGACGCCGCGGTTTAACGGCACGAAATCGTTCTCATGGAAGGGCTCGGCAAACGTTTACAGGATGCACGCATCGCGAAAAATCTCACGCTGGATGAGGCCGCTCGCCTGACGAAAATCCGGCCGAGTCGTCTCTCGGAAATCGAAGCGGAAGATTTTTCGAACTTCGCGAGCCTCGCCTACGCGAAAGGCTTCCTGCAGATCTACGGAAAATTCCTCGAGGTCGACGTCAGCTCCTATCTGGAGGCGTTCGAATCGTCGGAGGGAGTGACCGTCGACGGCTACTCCTATTTGCAAGACAACCCGGCCCCGAAGCCGGCTCGCGCCCGCACCGTGCGCAAGACGGAGAGACGTGGATCTATCTGGCCCCTGGTCGTGGGAGTGATCGTCCTCGTGGTCGGATTTTCGTTACTGAAGCTGATCCTGGATATTCGCCGGATTAAGCCCAAGGCAGAGCCGACGATCGTCGGCGTGCCGGCGACATCGACCGCTTCTCCGTCCGTCACGTCAGTCCGCCCAGCGGCAATTGCCGCACCGCGGGCTTTGCCCGTGGAGAGCCCAAACGCCACCGCAGTTGTGGCGAGCACTCCCGTTCCGACCGTCCCGACGACGAATCAACAAATCGTCAGGGCCGCGCCTTCAGCAACCGCCACCGTCCCCGAGATTGCGACCGCTGCTCCCTCGGAACCTGAAGTGCGACGCGCCCAACCGGTACGGCCAGAGGAGCTGGCGAGTGACGCGACACCTGTGAAGGCCGGGATCAATCGCGTTGACATTCGACCGCTGAAGAAAACCTACGTGAAAGTCGTGCTCGATAACGACGACGAAAATCCGGCGTTCGAGCAATGGATCTCTCCGTCGGACGGAACTCGGCAGTTTCACGGCGAGCATGTTTCTATCCGGGTTCTGGACCGGGAAGCGGTGGAAGTTCGGAAGAACGGCAGGCCGGTGACGAGAGGCGATGCCGATGTCACGATTGAATAGCGCCATCTCTTCTCCGGTGCGGGCAGGGCAAACCGCGCCCAAAGTGGGTATCGTCAGCCTCGGCTGCGCGAAAAATCTGGTCGATGCGGAGATTATGCTCGGCAGCATATTGCAACGCGGGATGCAGATAACCTCCAGGGCTGAGGAAGCCGACGTTTTGGTCATCAACACCTGCGCGTTCATCGATTCGGCGAAAGAGGAATCGATCGAAGCAATCCTCGAAGCGCACCAGCAGCGCGGCTGGCAAGCGAAACCAGGGCAGAAGCTGATCGTGAGCGGCTGCATGTCGCAACGTTTCGCGAAGGAATTACGCGCACAGATGCCGGAGGTCGACGCCTTCATTGGACTCGATCAGGTGAAGGACCTCGGCGCGATCGTCGAACAACTTTTAACCGGGCGCGGTGAACCCGGCTTCCGAGATGCGGCTGGCTCCAGCGCCGCCGGGGTCATCGCCTCCGGCTACAATTTTGTGACGAAGCGACCGACTTACATTCCCGATTACGACACGCCGCGGTTCCGGTTAACGCCTTCGCACTCCGCGTATCTGAAGATCGCGGAGGGCTGCAACCATCCGTGCAGTTTTTGCGTGATCCCGCAAATGCGTGGCCGCCATCGCAGCCGGCCGCCGCATTCGATTCTAATGGAGGTCCGCGCGCTCGTGGCGGAAGGGGTGAAAGAAATCAATCTGATCAGTCAGGACACGACCTACTACGGGATGGATCTGTGGCCGGAGAAGGCGGGCCCGCGCCAGCGGATCGATTCCTCGCGGGGTCCGACGCTGGCTGCGTTGCTGCGCGAAATCGAAAAAATCGAGGGCGAATTCTGGGTGCGCCTGCTCTACACGCATCCAGCGCATTGGAGCGCAGAACTCATCGAAACTATCGCTGCGAGCCGCAAAGTTGCGCGCTACGTAGATATGCCGCTGCAGCACATCGATGAAGGAATGCTCGGCCGCATGCGCCGTGAGACCAGCCGGGCGCACATCGAGGATTTGATCGTCGCGCTGCGGCGCGGTATCCCCGGCCTGGCCATTCGCACCACGTTCATCGTTGGCTTCCCAGGTGAGACCGAGGCAGAGTTCGCCTCGCTGCTGGAATTCATTGAAAGGATTCGCTTCGAACGTCTCGGTATTTTCAAATATTCACAGGAGGAAGGCTCGCGCGCCGCCAAGATGCCGGGACAGGTTCCGGCGCGGTTGAAAAACGAGAGATATAGCCGCGCCATGATCGCGCAGCAGCGGATCGCCCGTGAGATTGCCGCCGAAAAAATCGGGCGCGAGCTGACGCTTCTCGTCGATGAGCCACTCGTCGCCAGGACGGAAGCGGACGCCCCGGACGTCGACACGCGGGTAATCCTGGCGCAGGCCGCGCCCGTCGGAGAGTTCGTACGCCGGACCGTGACTGGCAGCCGCGGCTACGATCTACTCGCCTGAGCAGCCCACGATTGAAGCGCTAGTTCGCAAGTTCGGTAGTGACAATTCGGCCGATTTCCGCAATCTATTCGCTCGAGCCGAAGCTCGCCCAATGGCCGATCAGAACGAACCAAAAAAAGAGACTGTTCGCATCACTCTCCCGCCCCCTCAGGATGGCAAAGCAATCGGCGAAGGGCGCGATACGGCCCGGAGCCATTTGCCGCCCGGTCCCCCATCAGCCAGCGCCTTCGGTAATCCCAAGCCGGCGCCACCGCCTCCACCACTGCCGCTCGCTGAGAAAGAGGGCGCGGCCACGGCGTTCCGCCCTCCGATTCAACCACCGCTAATTCCCACGTCGGCCGGCCGTCCCCCCGAACTCCCAGCCGTTTCTCCAATGTCGCCGAATCCGCTTCCTCCCACAGTGCCGACCAACTACCCGGAATCCGCGGTTCGCTCTGCGCCGAAAAAGGAGGCGGCACGGATCGGTGTTCTGCCGGCAGCGAGTTCATCTTCGCCGTCGGTACGAATGGCAAAGACTCAGCCGCTCATTCGGGCTCCCGCGGCCGCGAACACCCCGGTTGCCGCCAGCGTGCGCACCGTCGCCGCTTCCGGCGCACTCGATTCTGTTCCGATGCCACTCTGCTGGGCTCTGCTCGGTGTTTCCGGATTTATTTTCCTTCTTCAGATTTGGAACTACTTTGCCCTCTGACTTATGGAAAACACGGCAACTGTTACGATCGATGAATCCAATTTCGACAACGAAGTGACCCGCAGCACTAAACCGGTGCTGGTGGATTTTTGGGCTGAATGGTGCGGCCCCTGCAAAATGATCGCGCCACTGCTCGATGAGATTGCGAAAGAAAAGGGCGATGCGATCAAGGTGGCAAAAATCAACGTCGACGACAACCAGAGCCTTTCTTTCAAATACAACGTCCGCGCGATTCCGACGCTGCTCTTTTTCAAGAACGGCCAGGTCTGCGATCAGGTGACGGGAATGACGAGTAAGAAGAATCTGCTCGATCGGATCGAGGCGCTCGCGTAATTCCGCGGGCGCTGTGCGCCCGGCGCGGCTCGAACGCGCAACCTACAGCTTCGGAGGCTGTCACTCTATCCAATTGAGCTACGGGCGCTGCTTCGTCGGAGTATAGGAAGCTCGCGAAAAAGCACAACCGTACCACCGTGGCAGGTAGTTTCGGTTTGCATTTACGGGTAGCTCGACTGAAAATGAACGCCCGCCAGCGGGGCAAGAAGGAGCCGAATGAGCAGGATTATCGACGCAATTGAGAAAGAACAGCAGAAAACCGACGTGGCCAATTTCAAGGTCGGCGACGGCGTGCGCGTGCACACGCGGGTGGTGGAAGGTGACAAGGAACGCATCCAGATTTTCGCCGGAATTGTGATCGGCCGAAAAGGGCGCGGCTTGAATGAAAACTTTACCGTGCGCCGCATCTCCTACGGTGAGGGCGTGGAGCGCGTTTTCCCGATCAATTCACCGCGCATTGCAAAAGTGGAGGTAGAGAAGGAAGGCCGCGCGCGCCGCGCGAAACTGAATTACCTTCGCGATCGCAAGGGCAAGGAAGCGACCGCAGTTCGGGAGTAAGGGCGGATTTTTCGCCGCAGATTCCGCAGATTTCTGCGGAAGCGTGAAAGCATGGGACAGGCATCCGCCTGCTCCGCGCTGTTTTGTCCTCCTGAGTCGACGAAGGATCTCCCAATCGCAGCGCGGGTGTTTTCAAATCGGTTGGTGCCATGCAAGACCCAAGTTTCTAGCATGGGTCGAAATGGGTGCTGTCGGATAACAACGGCGCACTAACGTTTCCGGCCAGTCGAGAGATCCTTCGCCGCCTGCGCGACTCAGGATGACAAGTGCGAACGAACGCAAGGTGCATTCGCGCCGTCTCTTCCGAAAAATCTGTGAAAATCTGTGCAATCTGTGGATAAGCTTCCCCCTCATGCGCCGCTGCGGTTTTCGACACGAACGACGACTCCGGGCGCTCG
>JACCXL010000009.1 GCA_013697015.1 Chthoniobacterales bacterium
GCGTTGAGCGCTGACGCTTCGCTTCCAGAATTCGTTTTTTCAATCTGAGCGGCCGCGGCGAATTGCGGCGACGCGTTTTCTCTTGCTGCGCGGTCTCTTTCGCTTTCGCTGCCAGGCGCCGGCGCGCAATTGCCTGCGCGAGCCGTTTTCTCGCCAACTTTCGATTCTGCGCCTGCGAGCGTGAATCCTGAACGCTGACGGACACGCCGCTCGGTAAATGCACGAGCGTGTCAGCCGTGGAAACCTTGTTGACGTTCTGACCTCCGGGCCCGCCCGAGCGCGCGAACGTTTCCCTTAAATCAGCCTCACGCAGGACCAGGGGTCTCATGCGCTTTCTAGCCCGGTCGCCGCATCCTGATGCTCAGGCTGGAGGGATATTTTCGCGGCCATGACGTAAAACGCGTGCCATCCAGATCAACTCATCCAGGAAACTCGACACGCGCCGGACGAAATTCTCGTCTTTTAGTTCACCGGTCTCGCCGAAGATTTTTGCGATATTGCCGAAGTTCACATCCGTGGAAGTGACGACCAAACCGAGCTCCCGCATGACGGGCAGAAGGTTTTCGATAACGCGCGCGCCGCCGAACGGTCCAGCCGAGACGCCGCAAATGCCAACTGCTTTGTGAATGTACTCTTCGAGATTTGAATCGAGCGCATGCTTCAACAATCCTGGGTAGCCGTGATTGTATTCGGGCACCACCAGAATCAGCGCGTCGGCGCGCTTCATCGTCTCCGAGAATTTCGCGTCCTTTATCTGCTCCCCTGCATCGTCAAAGCGCAGCGGAAGCTCGCGAACATCGATCCATTCTGACTCAACTCCAGCACGTTTCTTTACCTGCTCAAAAACGAAACGCGCGGCGTGTTCGCTCTTCCTGCCCTGACGTGGAGTACCGAGAATAAGAGGAATAAAAAGCGAAGGAGCGGCCGTAGAATCAGCCATATGGCCGACTCTAATCTACCGCTGCGCGCGTGCCAACCCTTGCGCTCTCGCTGGGAGAGGGAGAAAGACCGGTGCAATTGCAATCGAAACGTAAGGGCCGAGCCGCCACGAGCCCCGACACAAAACACCCAGCTTAGCGTCGCTGGGAAAAGCGCCTTTTGGAAGCGAGGGCGGCGACAGAATACCTGCCGCCGCCAGGCTCACGTTGATTAGGGAGTCGGTGTCGGCGTTGCGGTTGGTTCTGGGGTAGCGGTTGGTTCCGGAGTGGCGGTTGGCTCCGGTGTAGCAGTCGGGGAGACGCTCGGCGGGCTAGGTTCGACCGTAGGACTGTGGTGGGGGTTGTGCTTCCCTTTCTCCCAACCAAAGTGATTACCCGGGGGGGTGCCTGCGGGGGTTGCGCCCGAGAAATCCGGATGATGCCCGCCATGGTGCCCGCTTTGATGTTCACTTTGATGACCACCGCTGTGGCTTTCAGCCATTACGCAGACCGTAAGAGCATAACTGGCGGCAAGGACAACGGCGACAAACTTGGACCGTGTTGATAATTTCATACTGCGTTCCAGAGCGCTTTAATTACCATAATTACAAGAATCTATAGATTATACGATCTGATGGTATCGGCGCCGTCATGACAGCCGTCCTGAGGAGCACGATCCGCAGGCATGGCCTGTGTAGCTTCGCGGAATATTTGAGTCGTTTCAGCATGTCCCAATGTCCGAAAACCTAACGCAATTGCAGTAATGTCTTTGCGTTGCGTAGCTAGCCGTGAAAATGATCTGCCACGCGGGAAGTGATCGCTTTCCCGTTCTCGAACTCATGGAGAAGTTGGAACCGACCCGATTCTAAACCCCACAGTTACGTGATGTCTGTATGGAGCTCGGCTCATCCTGGTGCTGTGTCGTTCCGGTTATTTCGCCGGAGCAAGCCTTCCGTAAACAGAGATACCTGCGGGTAGCCAGTTCACTCACCCGATCTCCACTTTGAAGTTTTACGAGGCGGACAGCTTTCGAAAGATAATCCGAATATCCGAATTGTTCCTCGCACAAAGTTACTCGACGAAACCGTGAATCACGTTCGAGGCGGTGTCGAGACGACGCCTAACGGGCATCGCTCGTTTCCACCGGCTTGGCCGGGCCGCTCTCCGCCCCAGGGATGAGATCGACGCGGTTGAT
>JACCXL010000040.1 GCA_013697015.1 Chthoniobacterales bacterium
GGGACGTGGTCAACTCGGAAAAGCCGGCCTCCGCTCACACTTTTCGCCCAAATTTCTTCTCCAACTCGGCAAGCGAAATCTGGATCATCGTCGGCCGGCCGTGCGGACAGCAGTAGGGCAGCTCGCAGGCCAGCAGATCGCGAAACAATTTCTCGACCTCCGGGAAACGCAACGGATCGTTTGCTTTCACCGCATGCCGGCAAACCGTTTTCGCGATCATGTCTTCGCCCAGCCGCACCGGTGACGCGCTGGCGCTGGCATTGCGCAGGCCGTCGATGACTGCGCGCATGAACTGGTGGGCGTCAGAGACGTGCAGAAAAGCAGGTAGGCTATCAATTTTGAACGTTTTTCGCCCAAAAGCTTCGATGCCGATTCCCATCTTTTGCAAAGTCTCGAGATTCCGTTCCACCCACTCTGCATCACGCGGCCCGAGATCGAAGGTTTGCGCGAGCAAGAGACGTTGCGACGGCACTCCCTGCTGTTCCATTCTGCGACGAAGTTCTTCGAACAAAATCCGCTCATGCGCTGCGTGCTGGTCAACGAGAACGAGTCCATCGCTGTTTTCCATCAGGACGTAGAGCCGATTGAGAACACCGATAATCTGGAACTCGTGAGACGCGCTCGGCTTCTCGTCGCGCGACGGCGACGGGCGCGTCGAAAGACCGATGGAGCTTTCAATGGCGGGATCCGAAAGTTCGAGAGAATCTCCACGGCTCGGCGCTGGCCAGCGGGCTTGTTCTCCCGTTGGCGGACTGGGCAACGCCGCGCCGCGCAAGTCGTGTGTCGGTGGCAGCAAAGCAGGGGAAGACGCTGGCGTGGGAGTGGCGGTGGAATCCGGCGCGCGAAATTGCGCCTGCCACGTTGTTCGATTCCCTTCGAGGGTGGCGCGCACTGCCCCCACGATTGCTTCGTGGACAGCTGAGGGATCACAAAATCGCACCTCGCGCTTGGCGGGATGCACGTTCACGTCTACCGACGTCGGCTTCAGCTCAACGAAAAGGAAGGTGACCGGGAATTGTCCGCGCATCAGAGCCGTGTGATAGCCTTCGCGCAGCGCCGAGGTGATGACCGGGCTCTCGATGGCGCGACCGTTGACGAAAACGAGCTGTTGTGTGCGCGTTTTCCGGCTCACGCCCGCGCGACCGATAAGACCGGTGATGCGAATCGCGTCAGCTCCATTGGGCACAGGAAGATGGAGAAGCTGATCGATCAATTCCGCGCCGTGCAAATCACGAATACGGTCGCGCAGTGTTGGCGTTGCTGGCACCTGGACGACGATGCGATCGTCCCGGACGAGGGAAAATGCGATCGCCGGGTGCCCGGTGGCTTGCAGATAAAACTGATGTTCCACATTCCGGCTCTCCGTATTTTCGGAACGTAAAAATTTCCGGCGCGCCGGCAGATTGTAAAATAACGAACGCACTTCGATCTGCGTTCCAGCAGCTTCGCCCCCATCGCGCACGGTCTCGATCCGGCCCCCCGCGACGACGATTTCCGTACCCGCGAGAGCGTTGGGCTCCCGAGTGGTAAGCCGAAACCGAGAGACGCTCGCGATGCTGGGCAGCGCTTCACCGCGGAAACCAAGCGTGCCGATTGCCGCCAGATCAGCAGCCGTGCGGATCTTGCTCGTGGCATGGCGTTCGAGCGAAAGGAGCGCGTCATCGCGATCCATGCCCCCGCCGTCGTCCACCACCCGGATGAGTGAGATGCCGCCGCGCCGGATCAGCGTTTCAATCTTGTTCGCGCCGGCGTCGATGCTGTTTTCGATCAGCTCTTTCACGACCGACGCCGGCCGTTCCACAACCTCACCGGCAGCGACCTGACTGGCCAGAATTTCAGGCAAAAGACGGATTCGGCTCACCGCCTCCAACTCTAGGTTTTCCAGCGGAGGGAGCGAATAATTTCCGAGGTTCCGCGCAGTTCTCGCGGCAAACGTGAAACTGCGCCAGGTTGACTTGCCTGGGGATCGCTATAATTTTCATGTGACCAATGATTACCGTGACGGAGAAGGCCGCGAGGCATTTGCGCGCTTTGCTGGATGAGAAAGCTACCACCGGCAAAGGCTTGCGCGTGCAGGTGGCGAAGGGAGGCTGTTCGGGCTTGCAATACGAGATGTCGCTCGACGCGCAGAAACCGGGCGATGCTGTGATCCAACGTGATGGCGTAGAGTTTTTGGTCGATGGCGAAAGCGCCAGCTATCTGCGCGGTTCGACGCTGGACTTCAGCGACGGGCTGACGGGCGCCGGTTTCCAGATTGTCAATCCGAACGCAGCCCGCACGTGCGGCTGCGGTACTTCCTTCGAAGCGGCACCGCCGGCTTGAAAACGAGCGACGTGACGCGGGCCGGGACTTAGATGGACCGCGACCTTTTTCGCTACGACGAGCCTTACGGGCGGCCACAGCGAAAAACGAATTCCTTCGGATGGTCGATCGCGATCCTGGTGTTGCTGGGGCTTGCTTTCGCGGCCTGGCTCGGCAGTTTTTACATCTTCGGCCAGCCGGAACGGCCGGAGAGTTATCGGATTCTCAAGAAGCTGCACAAGGTAGATCCGGCGAAACGCTTCGAGCTGACGGCCGCGCCCGCGGGCGAATTTCTCAACGCAAAGCAGCTCTATGATCGCTACAATGGGAT
>JACCXL010000203.1 GCA_013697015.1 Chthoniobacterales bacterium
GTCCGAGGTTGCTTCGGGAGTGAGCGGAGTGGCGCTTTCGATCCGGGCGTGCCGCTTCTCTACTTCCAGGCGGACGAGACGTTTGAAGTTCTCGAGGACCGAAATGTAGTTTCGGGGCTTTTTCACGGTCACTGATTGGACAAGCGACGAGACACGGCCCTGATCGAGCTGCCCGTCCGTAAAGCTGGCGCGCAGTAGCTCACGCGACGCCCGTCTCATCTCTTTGTTGATCTTCATCGTTGATCGGCGGAGCTACGAAGCGAGCTGCCGCGATGCCTCCTCCTGCAAACGGCGCTGATCGTCCGAGGTGAGGACCTTGCCCGTGACCTTGGCCGTCGTATCGACCACGAGCCGTCCGAGCTCGCGCTTCAGCTCCGTCATCGTGCGCTCGTGTTCGATGGCGCTGGCCTCGTGCGCTTTCGCGACGATCTGCTCCGCCATCACAATCGCTTCCTGCTGTTTCCGTTCCGTCAGAGTTGCGCTGCTCGCGCGCGCTTCATCGATCATCTTTTGGGCTTGCGCATTTGCCTTCGCCAGAATTTCGGAGTGCCGCTGTTCGGCCTCCGCCAGTTGCTGCTTGATCTTCTCGGCATTAAGCAATCCTTCCGCGATTTGCTGCCGGCGTTGTTCTAACACGTGCAAGATCGGCTTATACGCGAATCGTCTCAAGAGGAGCGCGACGATGATGAAGCTAATGACCTGTGAGAGGAAGATCCAGGTGTTAAACCCGAAGGTCTCGCCAGTGGAGCGGGCGATATCCGTCAGTCCGCCGGTTTGAGCGAGGATAAGGTTCATGTTGGAGATGATCAGCGGCATGCCAACGGCGGCTTACTTAACGAGGAAGAGCGCGTAAAACACGATCGCTTCCGCGAATGCGATCGCCAGAATTGCCTGCACGAGAATTGGAGTCGCGGCGCCAGGATTGCGGCCGACCGCGGAGGCTGCGCCCATGCCTATCAGGCCGACGCCGATTGCGGCGCCGAGGGCCGCGAGACCGACGTGAATGCTTCCGTTAATTTCTGCGAGGATTGGTAGTATCATATTTTTTTGTTGGTTGTTTCATCGAGCGACCTCCGCGGGAACCACGGTCTGATCGCCGAAATTTAGTGGTGCGCGCTTTCGGTCGGTTCGTGCTGCGTGATCAAGAGCGTGAAAACTGCGGTCAAAAGCATGAAGACGAGCGCCTGCACCACGCCGACGAGCAGCTCCATAAAATAAAACGGAATCGGGATGAGCCAGGAGAGCGAAGGGACAATGTTGCTCATCGATTCGAGCATGATCTCGCCCGCGTAAACATTGCCGAATAATCGGAAACTGAGCGATACGGGCCGGAACAGAATCGAGACGACCTCGAGCCATCCGACGATGAAAAAGATCACGATCATGAGGAGCTTAAGAATGCCGGACGTTTTCCCCTTCGGCCCGAAAAGGTGAAGGAAAACGCCACCGACGCCGTTCGCCTGAATTGCCCAGACGATCCAGCAGACGAAGAAGACGCTGGCCATCGCAAAGGTAAGATTCAAATCGGCATTCGCGCCGCGCAGGAGCGGTCGATCAATATGGAAAGTGCCGGTGGCCGCGTCCTGATGTCCCCAGCCAATCGTCCCGACGCCGGGGAGCAGCCCAAACCAGTTTAAGAACAGGATGAAAATAAAAATGGTGGCGAAAAACCAAAACGTTTTTTTCACCAAGGCGCTGCCGATCATGCTTTCCAGAAAATCATAAAGGCTTTCCACCAGCCATTCCCAAAAGTTCTGCGCGCCGGATGGGACCGGCTTGATGTTGCGCGTGGCGCTTTGCGCGCCCACGATAATTCCGGCGGCCACAATCCAAGTTACGAGCATCGAGTTTGTGACGGTAAACTTTCCGAGATGAAAAAGTTCGACTGGCTTGAGAGGAAGGCCTTCGTGTTCCTGTTTGGCTGCGAAAGGCTCAGCGGCCCGCGCGCTCGCTGCGAATCCACCCAGACAGGCCAGCGTAACAATGATGAGAAAAAAACGATTAAGCATTCGTCCAGTGGGTCTGACCAAGCAGCGGCCCAATGTCTTACGGAGGCGCTGTGACCGCAGAGGTCAGAGCACACAACACAAGGGGCGCTTGCGTCGGGCTTACCAAAGCGCGTTTTACCGGATTGACAAGAAACTTTGCGAAATTCTCGCCTCCATCGCAACGGAGGTAAAAATATCGTTAGTCGACTGACGCGTGGGCCACTAACCGTGAAGGCTCCGGAGCCACCGCACGGGGTTCCGTCTCGGCGGCAATTTCGCGCAACGCCATCGCTTCCTCGTAGTAAGATTCAAGTTGGCGCACTTGTCCCGCTTGCTCGAAATGCGTCGCGACCGATTCGCTGGCGTTTCGGCCGATTTGCTCCCGGAGCGACGGCGTCGTGATCAATCGCACGATCGCGCTGGCAAGCGGCCGGTAATCGCCTTCACGAACAAGAAGTCCAGTGCGGCCGTCGTCGATTGCTTCCGGAATGCCGCCGTGTCTCGTGGCGACGACCGGCAATCCGGTCGCCATCGCTTCGAGAATGGAATTCGGGACGCCCTCCTGATCGTGGTTCGGCGGCGTTTCGCTCGGGTGCAGGAAGATGTGTTCCATCGAGTACATTTTCACAAGCTC
>JACCXL010000053.1 GCA_013697015.1 Chthoniobacterales bacterium
TCGGAACGCCGAGCCGTTCCATCGCTTCCATCGCTCTCGGCATGGCCGACTCGCTGCTCGTCGTGGCAAACGCGATCACGGCTGGCTCACGTACCGCGCGCACAAACTGTCGGACCGGCGCCCGCGCAATCATCATCACCATGCCGAAGATCAGCACGATAAAGATGATCAGACCGAGATAATAAGTGAAGATGAGATTGCCGAGACTAACGAGCACACCCGGACCTTGCGTGCCGATCGTGTGCGCCATCGCCGCTCCGACCCCTATCGGTGCGAACTTCATCACATAGTTCGTCAGCTTGAACATCACCTGCGACAAGCTTTCCATCGCGCGCAGCATCGGTTTTCCTTTTTCACCGACCGCCGACACGGCCATCGCGAACAGCACCGCGAACGCGACGATTTGCAGAATGTCGCCGCGCACGAGCGAATCCACCACGCTCGATGGGAAGACGTGCACGAGCGTTTCGATCAACGTACGCGGATGATTCTCTCCAATTTTCTGGATGGCGTCGGTCGCGTCTTCCACGAGCGGGACGCCGATTCCGGGCTTTGTGAGGTTCACGACAGCCAGCCCGATGAATAGCGCAGCCGTCGTGACGATTTCGAAATAGACGATCGCCTTCACTCCCATGCGGCCGACTTTCCGCAGATCGCCGCCGCCGGCGATTCCGACGACCAGTGTTGAGAACACGAGCGGCCCGATGATCGACTTGATCAGGTTAAGAAAAATGTCGCGAAGAAAATAAACCGCATTCCCCCACTCCGGTCGTAACCAGCCCATCAGAATTCCAACAACCAGCCCGATCATGATCTGCACTGTCAGCGACGGGCGATACCACGGACGGCGTGATCGATCAGTTGATGCAGTGTCTGGAGTCATGTTCGCCGCGGATTCGTCCACAGATTTCGCAGATTTTCGCAGATTCTTAGAATAACAGAAAAGGCTGCTAAAACGATCAGCCGCAAAATCTGTGTGAATCTGTATAATCTGCGAATAACAACTCTGACAAGTAACGCATGTTCATGACGCATCTGAGTTGCACAGCGTGCGGGCTCCATCACAAATGGAGGCAGCTGCAAAATCTTTGCACCGCATGTCAGAAACCGTTGTTCCCGGCTTACGAGCTCGAGGCCGTCGGACGCGAGCTTACGCGTGACTCACTCGCGGCGCGGCGCGAGAAATCGCTGTGGCGTTACCGCGAACTGCTGCCGCTGCCCTCCGATGTTGAGCCGGTAACTCTCGGCGAAGGCGGAACGCCCTTGCTGCGCGCAGATCGATTCGGAAAGCAGATCGGGATGGCTAACATCTGGATCAAAGACGAATCCCTGAATCCGACGCAGAGTTTCAAAGCGCGCGGAATGTCCGTCGCCGTTTCGATGGCGAAATATCTTGGCGCAACGAAAGTCGCTGTTCCTTCAGCGGGAAATGCCGGTGGCGCGCTGGCCGCCTACGCCGCTCGAGCCGGGCTCGAAGCGCACATCTTCATGCCGCGCGACACGCCGCGCGCGAACATCGTTGAATGCCGCGAGGTCGGCGCGCACGTCACCTTGATTGATGGACTCATCACCGATTGCGGCGCGGAGATTGCGAAGCGCAAGGAGAGAGAAGGGTGGTTCGACATGTCCACGCTTAAAGAGCCCTACCGGGTCGAAGGGAAAAAGACACTCGGCTATGAGCTCGCCGAGCAGCTCCGCTGGCAATTACCCGACGCGATCCTTTATCCCACCGGCGGCGGCACTGGCCTGATCGGAATGTGGAAAGCCTTCGACGAGATGGAAGCGCTCGGCTGGATTGGACCGAACCGGCCGCGCATGTTCTCCGTGCAGGCCAGCGGTTGCGCTCCGATCGTGCGCGCCTTCGAGACCGGCGAAAACTCCGCCGCTGAATTTCCCAACGCGCACACCGTCGCCTCCGGTCTGCGCGTTCCGAAAGCAATTGGCGACTTTCTCATGCTCAAGATTCTCCGGGAATCGAAAGGGGATGCGATCGCGATCGACGACGAAGAAATGATCCGCGTTACGCGCGAATTGGGGGCGAGCGAAGGCCTCTTCGTCGCCCCGGAAGGCGCAGCCTGCTTTGCCGCTTTGAAGTTGCTTTCGTTGTCCGGACAAATCGCGCCCGAAGAGCGCGTCGTCATCTTCAATACCGGTTCCGGAATAAAATATATCGATTGTTATGAGCAATAGGTGGATCGAGCAGTCCCTTGCTCGATGCTAGAAGTGCGGCAAAGCCGCGATTATTGAACATCGCCCGACGGGGCGGCCGATCCACCCCCGCCGTTAATGACTTCCAGCACCTTCATCGCTGCATTGTGGCCGGGGATGCCGCTAACTGCGCCGCCCCGCAGCGCGCTGGAGCCGCAGAGAAACACGTTCTCGTATTCGGTTTCGACACCCCACGTGCCGACTTGTTCTTCCCGTTCGGCAAACGGAAAGGTCAGGGCGTCCTGGAAGATGTTGCCGTGATAAAGCCCGAGCGCGTCCTCGATGTCGACGGGACTCTTGCTCTCGATGCAGAGACTGCCATCGCGAGCGACGGCCAAGCAATCTTCGAGCGGCTCCTCCAGCCACTGACTCATGCTGGCGAGGAACTTCTTCTCGGCCTCGCGCCGCATCGTCACGTTATCTCGCGCGAACAAGCTCCACGGCGTATCCAGGCCGAACAAGGTCATGGTGTGAAATCCCTTCGCGCGCAGTTCCGGCGCGAGAATGCTGTCGTCCGTGAGCGTGTGGCAATAGACTTCACACGGCGTTTTGTCCGGCAACCGTCCGCTCGACGCTTGCTCGTAGCTCGCACTCATTTGCTCGTAGCCCTCGTCGCTATGAAATGTACCGCAGAAGGCCTCGGCTGACGGATAACGGGTCGCTCTCAGTTTCGGTAACCGATGCAGGAGCATGTTGATCTTGAACACGGACCCTTCATCCGTGGGATCCGCCTTAAAAGCGCCCTGCGTAAACTTCGCCAGCACGTTGCGGCCGAAGTTAACGAGGAGAAATCGCGCCTCCACCGTCTGCCGTTTCCCATCGAGCTCGAATTCGGCACCGCGCTTTTCTTGGGTGAGATCTAAAGCGGAGATCTTAACCTTCGTCAGCATCTCGGCCCCGGCTTTGCGCGCGGCCTGTTCCAGTTCGCGCGCCACCGCTCCCATCCCGCCGACCGGCACCTTCCATTCGCCCGTTTTGTTGCCGATGCGGTGATAAAGGAAACAACGGTTCTGCAAGAGCGTCGGATCGTCTGGATGCGTGAACACACCAACCTTCGCGTCCGTGAAAACGAGACCGCGGACGAGATCATTTTGGAGATAACGTTCGATTACGCGACCGAGCGGTTCTTCTGCCAGACTGCGCCACGCCTCCCGTGAGGCATCATTCGCATCGAAGCGGCGCCGGAAATCTTCTTTCGCGACGAGCGGCTCAAGCATCGTGTCCCAGACATTGTCGGCAAAGACACGCGACAGGTGGTAAAATTTTTTCATCTGCTCGTGCTCGGTGTAATTCCCCGTCAGCTCGAACATCGATTGGCGGCTCTGCTCTTCCGACACATTGCTCAAGAGCAAACCGCCATCGCCGCCGTTCTTCACGTAGGGCGTGAACGAGCCCGTCGCACGCCGGCGCAGCTCGAGCTTGAGCCCGAGATCGCGAATGATTTGCTCCGGGAACAGACTGACGAGATACGAGTAGCGCGAAAGGACGGCGTCGTAGTCAGGGAACACCTTCTGCGAAGTCGTGGCGCCGCCGATGTAATCGTTCTTTTCCAACAACAACACACTCAGGCCCGCGCGCGCCAGATAAGTCGCCGACACCAGTCCGTTGTGCCCCGCTCCGAGAATTATGACGTCATATTTGGATTTCATCGTGCGTACTCGTGCTTGCTGATCCTAATCGATGCGGCCACCACTGCTCGCCGATATGCTAGCAGCCTGACGCGATCGCGAAAGGCAAGCCGCGAAATGCAAACCCGATTTCTCGTGATTGCTCGCCTCCCCTGACACGACGCTGGCAGGAAGACCTGCTTCTCGCGCCTGTCTTCCACGTTTGAAAGCCCGGCAAGTCCGTGAAGCAGGCGAGAAGCGATCAGTTGATATGAAGAAGACTACGACTTTTATGCTCACAGTGGGAATCGCCGCGGCTCTCTGCACGCCTTTCGCGCAGGCAAAAGAGAAGAAGGGCGATCAGATGAAGGGTCCCGACGCCATGTTCGTCAAGAAAGCAGCTCAGGGCGGGATGACGGAAGTGGAACTCGGCAAAATCGCGGCCGAAAAGGGCCAGAGCCAGGACGTAAAGGACTTCGGCAATCGTATGGTGAAGGATCATTCCAAGGCGAACGATCAGTTAAAGGAAGTCGCGGCCAAGATGAGCGCGGCGGTTCCGTCGAAGGTGAATTCCAAGCATAAATCGATGATCGACAAGCTGGCTGGCATGTCGGGCGCCGAGTTCGACAAGGCCTATGTCCAGGCGATGGTGAAAGATCACGAGGAAGACATCGCGGAGTTTGAAAAGGCCGGCAAGGAAGTGCAGAACGCGGACTTGAAGAAGTTTATCGAGGACACAATTCCGGTCATGAAAGAGCACCTCGAGATGATCAAGAAATTCGATCAGGCCAAGGGTTAGCCGCTGAGATCGGGCCTCGAGTTCGCTTCGCCTGTCTCGAACCGAGGCCCGAATCTTAAATATCTGACCGACGTTCGGTGTCGCGCCGAGACGGCGTAGCTAATCGCGCGCGTCGCAGACTGCCGCGCGCAAGGAGCCGCTGTCCCTTCGATCTCGGTAGGCGGACGACGCCGCCCGGTTTCGTCGATCAATCGGCGCACTTGCTGCTCCTTTCAGGGGATGGTGAATGGGAC
>JACCXL010000074.1 GCA_013697015.1 Chthoniobacterales bacterium
CGCGGCTGGACGATATAGCGAACGATGGCCTCCAGCCAGGTGTTTTCATTCACCCGGAAGATGACGCGTGGCCGCTCCTGGACTTCCAGTTCGTCCACCGGCGTTTTCGCGAGCAGTTCCCGGTAGACACTCACCCGTTCGATCATGTCTTCACCTAGCTCTTCTTCCGTAATGCGCTGCATCGTAGCCGCGACAAACTCCAGATCGCTCCCGTAGCCGACATTGAACTTGATCTCATTCCAGATGTAAGGGAAGAGCGGCCACGAGTAGTTGTAGATGACGGAGTTGAGCACCTTCGAATTCGGAAACTTAATGATTCGGCCGCTAGGATGATCGGTTGAAAGATATTTCCCGCCGAATTCCCACAGGGTGGTGTCGATGTAACCAAGGTCGATCACATCGCCGGTCGCCTCGCCGATCTGGATGCGATCGCCCACCCGGTACGGCCGCCGTATCAGGATATAGAGCCATCCGATGAAGCTCGTCATCGGCATCTGCACCGATAGCCCGACGACAACCGAGATGACTCCGACCGAAATGAGCGCGGTGTACCAATTAACGAACACGATCGAGATCGCGATTAGGGCGATTACGAGCGCGGCGATGAGGCGCTCGATCCGCCGCAAGGTGAAACGCGTCGCGGCGTCGCTAACTCGTCCGATCGCATAAACGGAAACCGACTTCGCGATCGCGAGAACGATGATGATCATCGCAGCGCCGCGAATTGCGCGTTGGATCGGCTCCAGGTAAACGGTCGGAAGCGGGACCAGCTTGGGCCCCACGACGTACGCGAGGGCCGCGCAGGCGACGAGGAAGACCGCGTGCGTGAGAAACCAGAATTTGTCTTTCGCCTCTGCTTTGACTGGCAGCGGTTTTCCCGTCGTCTGCTCGAGTGCTTCGCGGACCTCTTTTTGCCGCGTGACCTGTTCCACCGTTTCCGCCATCCTTCTTAATTCGAAACCGCCGCCCCTCGTGAGCGTTACCGGCCAGCGGAACTGGGGCCGATCGTGTTCGAGCGAGTGAGTCGGCGCTGCAAATCCCGGCGGAGATGATCCATTACGGAATGACGAAGACGGCGCAAATCGCGGTGGCGCTCGGCCTGGCGGAAGCGAGCGCGGGCACGAAC
Organism: Chthoniobacterales bacterium; assembly: GCA_013697015.1. Taxonomy (GTDB): domain Bacteria; phylum Verrucomicrobiota; class Verrucomicrobiia; order Chthoniobacterales; family UBA10450; genus JACCXL01. Next base: position 1,127 of record JACCXL010000074.1, read on the forward strand.
GTGACGGTAAACGCGGTCTTGCCGGGGCCGACCGCTTCGGAGGGAGTAAAGGATTTTGTGGGTGAGCTGGCCAAGGCGAACAAACAATCGAGCGAAGAATTCGAGGAGAAGTTTTTCACCTCGGCGCGGCCGACTTCATTGCTGAAGCGGTTCGCCCGGCGCGACGAGGTGGCGTCGCTAGTGGCGTATCTCTGCAGTCGGGAATCAGGTCGGAGGGCATCGAAGCTGCGGCGCTGAACCAATACTGGGCAACCAATGCCCTTTTATTCGCAATTAGTCGACGGCGTGGACGACGTAGCTGCCAGCTTGTTTGACTTCTTCGAGCTTGAGAAGGTTTCGCTGTTGGGCTTCGAGCAGCAGCTCGTTGAAGGCGCGGAAGCCATGGGCGCGCTCGTTAAAGCCGGGGTGCTGCCGCTTGATTGCTTCCTTCACCAGTGAGGCGCGAATGGGATAATCGTCGCCCCGCTCCGCGCGCAACGCTTCCAAGGTTCTCATGACGAGATCGAGGGCGCCATCGACGGAAGGCCGATGTTGTCTGTTGTCCTCAGTCGATGGCTGGCTGGAAGGCGCGCCTCTGCGTTTCTTGACCGGCTCCGGTCGCACCAGATCGTCGTAATAGATGAATTCGTCGCAGTTGCTGATGAAGAGATCGGAAGTGGATTGCTTCACGCCGATGCCAATGACGGTCTTGTCGTTCTCGCGCAGCTTGCTCACGAGCGGAGAGAAATCTGAGTCGCCGCTGATGATGACGAAGGTGTCGACGTGGCTTTTGGTGTAACAGAGGTCAAGGGCGTCGACGACCATGCGAATGTCGGCGGAATTCTTTCCCGATTGGCGAACGTGCGGGATCTCGATGAGCTCGAAGGCGGCCTCGTGCAGTCCGCGCTTGAATGTCTTGTAGCGATCGAAATCGCAGTAAGCTTTCTTGACTACGATCTGGCCTTTGAGGAGGAGGCGCTCGAGCACTTTCCGGATGTCGAAGGCGGGGAAGTGCGCCTCCACGGCACCGCGAGCAATATTTTCGAGGTCGAGGAACACCGCCATGGTGGCATGGGAATCAGGAGCGCTCATGGAGGCAAGAGTAGCGACATCACGTCGAATCATAGGGCCTGTGCAACCCGCGCCGCCTTTTTATCCGGCGAAAGGGAATTGGAAAAGCTGAAAGGCTGAGATGAAGCGAAAGTCGCTCGTTATCGGTTATTGGAGGCGGAGGGCAGAGCGCGGAAAGTAGAACACGCTGAGCTTGGGAGGCTGGCGGGTCGATGGTCAAGCCGCAAGGGTAGCGGTGAATGAGCGGGAGCGAGTGAGTCAAAGTAGAAATTAGAAAGGCTAAAGGAGAAAACGCAGAATGGTCAAGGCGGCGAGATCAGAGTCGGAGAGCGCACAAGCAGATCGTTGTCGGCTGAAATTCCGCGACGACTCACCCTTGGTTCGCGCGGTAATCCGGCGGCTGCTCGGAGATGACTTCTCGCGGAGATGGCGGGATGCCGGTTGGCCGTGGACGGAGCGTGAGCGCTCGTTCGCGCAATTCATCGAGCATTTGAAGTTTAGCCGCCAAAGGTAGCACGGCGAGGCGCCGGCGGTACTCGCCTTTACTTTTCCAGATGCGCTCGAGATCGAAGCTCATGTATAACCTCTTCCAAACCGTTGATGGAACCGGTCGAGCGCAGACTCGAGACCGTGGCGTTTCACAATTTCCTCGAAACGATCCGCGTTCATCTCATCAAATTCCATGAAACCCATTAGCCGCGCCATGTCTTTTAAGCGGACTGGTAGGAGGCAGGAATTGCACGGGCCAACCGGCAATCATCACATACTCCCCTTCCATGTTACAGCCCCGCTCTTTCAGGTAGTCAAAGATCGGTTCTGGGCTGATGATGGGTAAATCCGAGTTGAAGGTGACGAATACGTCCACATCGAGCGTGGCGGCCGGTTCGAGATAAAAGCTCGCGCCCACTGCGCCGCCGATGGCGTAGCGCCGTATAACGCCATCGCTTTGCATTTTGATTGATGGTCCGGATGACCTCCTGAATTCTCATACTGCTAGAGTGGGGGTTCGTCTTTTATCCGAACACTGAAGGTGAAATGCTGAAAGACTGAAATTAGAGGTTAGGAGGCGGGTGCATATCGAAAGCCAACAGCCCAAGGCTCAACACTTGAAAACCTGGAGCTGGAATCAGC
>JACCXL010000125.1 GCA_013697015.1 Chthoniobacterales bacterium
CAGATGTTTTTCCGACCAGCGACAAATTGCCTGGAGCGGTTCCACGAGTGTGCGTCCGAGAGAAGTCAGAGTGTATTCGACCTTCGGCGGCACGACCGCGTACACCTTGCGCTGCACCAGCCCGTCACGCTCCAGCGTGCGGAGTGTTTGCGTCAGCATTTTTTGGGAGACGCCGCCGATCTCGCGTTGCAACTCCGCATAACGGTGGGTGCCCGTCGCGAGGACATGGATGATCAACGCCGTCCATTTATCAGCGATTCGTTCCAACACCACGCGCGACAAGCAGCGCGGATTCATCACGGAAGTTTTGGACATCGGGAAGGGTAAATTTCCACCGCACATTCCGCAAGGACGTAACTAACCGCTGGAGGCGTAAGGTATTGAGACACTGTATTGCCGGACGCGCTCGTCGCGCAGATCTCTTGCCAGCGTCTCAGCGCTGCCCCACCTTTCCGCCTCTATGTCACCGGGTCTGCGCGGCGGATGAAGGTTCTCGTCGTTGGTAGCGGCGGGCGCGAACACGCACTCGTGTGGAAACTCCAGCAGTCCAGTGCGGTTGATCGCATTTATTGCGCTCCCGGTAATGCCGGAACCTCGGCGCTGGGCGAAAACGTCCCGATTCCTGCGCACGACATCACCGCACTGGCAAAATTCGCGCGACAAAACGCCGTCGGCCTGACGGTTGTCGGTCCGGATGATTCGCTTGCGGCGGGCATCGCCGATTTTTTCGCGGCGGAAGACCTGCGGATTTTTGGCCCAACGCGCGCGGCGGCGCGCTTGGAGTCCTCCAAGATTTTCGCCAAGCAGTTGATGCAGCATCGCTCGATTCCGACCGCCCGCGCCGGCACATTTTCGTCCAGCGAGGAGGCCTTGCGATTTTGCGAGACGCTCCGATTTCCCGCCGTCATCAAGGCCGACGGACTGGCGCTCGGCAAAGGCGTGATTATCGCGAACAATCGCGCGGAAGCGGCGGCGGCGATCGACAGCATGATGAACCGGCGGCTATTTGGAGGTGCGGGCGCGAACGTGGTAATCGAGCAGTTTTTGTCCGGCTGGGAATGTTCACTCCACCTTCTCGTGAGCGGCGCAAATTACCATATGCTGGCCACGGCGCGGGATCACAAGCGCGCGCAGGATGGCGATCGTGGGCCGAACACCGGCGGGATGGGCGCCGTCAGTCCCGCCACCGACTGGACGCCGGAGTTACAACGACGTTTCGAAAACGACGTGATGCGGCCACTGCTCGCCGGATTGCGAGAACAGGATCTCACCTTCCGCGGCTTGCTCTTTCCGGGGATGATGGTCACGGCCGAAGGCCCGCAGGTGCTCGAGTTCAATTGCCGGTTTGGCGATCCGGAAACGCAGGCGATTTTGCCGCGGCTGAAATCGGATCTGCTCGAAATTTTGGATGCGACGATTGACGGGACGCTGGAACGCGTCCGAATCGAATGGGACACGCGCGCCGCCGTGACGGTGGTGATGGCATCGGGAGGATATCCAGGCGCCTACGAAACGGGAAAGCCAATCACCGGTCTTGATGAGGTTGCCGTGAAGGATGGAGTGCAGGTGTTCCATGCGGGCACGCGCTGGGAAAACGGCAGGATCGTCACCGCCGGCGGGCGCGTTCTGGCTGTCACCGCCCTGGGCGACGGCGTGACCGAGGCGCGTGATCGCGCCTACGCTGCCGTCGCGCGTATTCGTTTTGAAGGCTGTCACTATCGGCGCGACATTGCCGCCAGCGCAGTTTCGGTTAATCTCGCAAACTCTTGATGCCTCGTTCTCCAGCCCTGGCGCTTATTGGCGCGGCGCTTTTGTTTGCCGGTGCCGCGAAGGCGCAGTCCACTCCGCAGCCTGCGGTTAGCGGAGTCGCCAACAAACCCACGCCGTCTCCGGCTGCACCTGCGCAACCGAGCGCGCCGCCGACTATGGAGACGCTCATTGGCTCGATGAGTGGCGATGAGTTGCAACAGGCGATCCAGTTGCTGAAGAAAAATTATATCAACGCTGATTCTCTTAATGAGGAGGAGATGAGCCGCGCGACGCTGCAAGGATTGCTCATGCGAATCGGTCGCGGCGTGATGCTCCTCCCGGCCGCTGACGCCGCGCGCAAAGAAGCCAGCACGCCCTCCTACACCGAGATCCTCGACGGCCATATCGGATATGTCAGGATCGGCTCGCTGACGGCTGAGAATCTGAAAGCACTCGACGCTACCTTGCAGACGTTTCCCGCCAAAAAAGTGGACGCGATCGTGCTCGATCTCCGAGCCGGCCCAGCCACGGGCGACTTCGAAATCGCAGCGGAGTTCGCGAAACGATTTTGCGCAAAAGGCAAAGCACTTTTCACTTTGCACAAAGCGAACGCCCGCCAGGAACGCGCCTTCGTTTCCGATCGCGATCCGGCCTTCCCTGGTCTGGTGCTTGTGCTGGCCGATAAGGATACGAGTGGCGAGGCGGAAGCAGTGGCGGCTGTCCTGCGAGCACAGGCGAAGGCACTGATCATCGGTCAACCGACTGCCGGTCGTGCCGTCGAGTATTCTGACTTGCCCTTGACCGGCGGCAAAGTGTTACGCGTGCCGGTGGGGGAAGTCGTGCTGCCCGATCGCCAGCCGCTGAATGCGAGAGGAATCAAACCGGATCTCCCGGTCGAGTTGGCTGCCGCCGATAAACGGCAAATTTTTCAGATGAGTAGCGAGAAGGGAATGGCTCTGTTTGTTTTTGAAAATGAGCGGCCGCATCTGAACGAAGCAGCGTTACTGGCGGGGAAAAATCCCGAGCTCGAAGTGATGGAGGCGGCGCAACGCCGTGGACGGACGCAGGAGAAAACCGTCCCGCGCGATTTTGTGCTGCAGCGTGCGGTGGATGTGGTGACGTCGCTCGCGGTCTATCAGCGGCGCTAGCTTTTCCCGCGCTGCGTTCCGTAATCACGCGACAGCTGGAAAACAGGCGCTCCTCGCGGTAATCTGTGCGGCGGTGAACCCACTCGAGAAACGTATCGGCCATAAGTTTCGCAACGCGCTCCTGCTCGCCGAAGCGTTGACGCACCCGAGTCTCGGGCACGAAAGCCAGCGGCGGCATTTTGATAATCAGCGTTTGGAATTTTTGGGAGATGCCGTGCTGCAGCTCGTCATGACGGAACGGCTCTATGCGCAATTTCCACACGAAGCCGAAGGCCGCCTGACCAAGCTGCGTTCGCGCCTGGTCTCGCGGGACGCCCTGCAGAATCACGGGACACAACTGGACCTGGGAAAATTTTTAATGATGGGCCGCGGTGAAGAAGCGAGCGGAGGCCGGGAACGCACTTCCACGCTGGCGGACGCCTTCGAGGCGCTGATTGGGGCCATCTATCTGGATAGCGATTTCGAGACCGCGCGGCGTTTCATTCTGCGAGAAGCGGAACGAGATCTGGCGCAGCTCACGCGCCAGCCCGTGGATGTGAATCCCAAAGGGGAGCTTCAGGAATTGCTGCAATCGATTTCGCCGCGCAGTCCGACTTACGAGGTTCTCTCGCAGACCGGACCGGAGCATGAAAAGAATTTCGTGGTGCAGGTCGTCTGGGAAGGTTTGCCACTCGGGGAAGGGCAAGGCGGGAGTAAGAAGCAGGCCGAAACCGCCGCCGCTCTTGACGCGATGCAATCGCAGCGCTGGAAAGCAGTGTCAGCGGACGCGGGCACGGGACGGGAAGTGGCGCAGCGGGAAGTCTCCGCCAGTTAGGCTAGGGCCGCTCCGGACTGTGATTTAAGGCGTCGATGCGGGTGCCGGCTCCCGTTTGCCATGTGAAGTGCTGATTGATCGAGCGCGTCACGAATTCTTTCGCCTGACGGATCGCCGGTTCGAGTTCCAAACCGAGCGCCAGACCGGCGGCAATACCGGCGGAATAGGTGCAGCCAGTTCCATGAGTCGAGACGTCGCGGACAAACGGCTGCGTAAATTCACAGATCCCGTGTGCCGTGACGAGAAGATCGGTCGCGTCTTCGCCCGGAAGATGCCCGCCCTTCAGCAAAACAGAGGCTCCGTATTTCTGTCTGAGACGCTGAGCTGCGTCGTGCATTTGCGCAACATCACGAATGCGATGGCCGAGGAGTGCGCCTGCTTCATCGAGATTCGGTGTCAGCAAAGTGGCGAGGGGGAAGAGCTCGCGCTCGCAGGTGTCGATTGCCTCCTTTTGCAGGAGTAAGGCGCCACTCGTGGCCACCATTACGGGATCGACGACGATCGGCAGCCGTCGGGTCTGTTTCCTTCGCTCGGTCGCGAGGATTTCCGCCACCTCGTGAACCAGTGCGGCCGAATGGAGGAGGCCGGTTTTCACCGCGGCGACGGGGAAAGCGTCGAACAGAACCCGGATTTGTTCCCGCAGCATGTCGACGGGGATCGGGAAAATTCGCGTAACCTGACCGGGGGTTTCGGCCACCACGCAGGTGATGGCATTGAGACCGTAGACGCCCAGCGCGGTAAATGTTTTCAGATCCGCCTGCACGCCCGCGCCCGCGCTGCTGTCCGATCCGGCGATCGTTAAGGCAACTTTAGCTGCGGGCCCGGCTGCCATTGCGAAATGCAGCGCGTTTTGTCGAACCGGCTAGGTGCCGTCGCTGCCGATCGCCTCGACCGGACACCCTTCCATCGCCTCTTTGCAGAGGGCTTCCTCTTCCGGACTCTCCGATTGCTTGTAGACGAACGAATGCCCACCGTCGTCGTTTCGCTTGAAATTGGCTGGCGCGGTTTCGCGGCACAAGTCACAATCGATGCATTGATCGTCAACGTAGAATTGGCCGCCGATGTTCTCTGGATATTTGTTCGCTGCGTCCGCCATGGTCTTTTCCGTAAAAGTGTCGGAGAAGTTCAGGGTAAAACCTTGCGCACGCAATGAATTTTTGAATTGTCGTACCGCTCGCGCGCAACCGACAGTGTGGCCAGCGTCGAAGAACAGGTGTGCCTGCCCGGAGGATGTTGAAAGCTGAAGCTTCCCAGACCCTGCGCGCGTTTCTGATCGAACTTGCTGTCTACGCCGTCCTGGTAGTCGGGTATCTGTTCGCCATCCAGCACTTTTTCCTCGACCGCCTTCTACAGCTCGAGGAGAAGCATCTTACCCTTTACGCTCTGGTCGCTATTGGACTGATCATCGGTCAGGCGGTGGTGCTCGAGCTGATCACGACAGGGTTGCTACGTCTCCTGCGCGGCCGGTCGGAATAAGATGCACTTTCCGATCTCCGGCACCGACATCAGCCCGACCTATCTGGTTTTGACTGGGTTCCTGATCGGTATTATGGGCGGCTTTTTCGGGGTGGGCGGCAGCTTCATCGCGGGACCCGCGCTGCGGGCGGTGGGCATGGATTGGAATTTCGCTGTCGGCACCGATCTCGCCCACATCGTCGGGAAATCGGTCGTCGCGGCCAAACGCCACCGCGCTCTCGGCAACGTCGATCTGCGCCTCGGATTGCTCATGGCCTTCGGAACGATCGGCGGCGCGGAATGCGGCGCGCAGTTGATCCAAATGCTGAAGCGCACGGGAAATGTTAACTCCGTGGTGAGCTACGTCTCCATTGTCATTTACGTCAGCATTTCGACCTTCATGATCTGGGAAAGCTGGAGGACTCTTCGGTTGCAGAAACGCACGAAAAGCAAGGGCCGTGGCGGTTCCGCCGCCGCGAAACGCGATGAGACATCCTTCATGCACGTCACCCGGGCGATTCAAAATCTGCAGCTTAAGCCGATGATCGCGCTGCCTACTTCGGGGGTCGCAGCGATATCTCTCTGGGTGATTCTGGCGGTGTCGTTCGTGGGCGGATTGTTCAGCGGATTTCTCGGCGGCGGTGCCGGATACATTCGCATGCCGATGCTCGTCTATGTGCTTGGAGTCCCGACGCACCTGGCCGTGGGCACTGACTTATTCGAAATCATCATCTCGGCCAGCTATGGCACCTTCAGTCATGCCGTGAAAGGGAACGTAGATATCTTGGTCGCGCTCGTCATGAATACGGGCGCCGCGGTCGGCGCGCAGATCGGCGCTATCGCCACGCAATATTTCGCCGGCCCGAAAATCCGCCTCGCCTTCGTCCCGCTGCCATTAATCGGCGCCGCCATCGTAATTTATACTCTTATGACCGGACACAAACTGTAATCGCATGAACATCCTGATCTGCAGCGATGGCACCGATCCCGCCGATAATCCGAATCGTCTCGGTGGACTCTTCGCCACGGCGTGCGGCGCATCCGTCACCATGCTTGGCATTGCTGAACAATCTGCAGATGACCAATCGCTGCGGAGAGCGCTGCAAGCGGAGGCCGACGATCTTCGCAAACTGAATCTCTCCCCGCAGGTCGTGATTCGCGCCGGCGATCCGGTGGCCGGGATCCTCCAGCAAACTTCCGCCGTCGCCTACGATCTTGTCGTTGTCGGTTCCCGCAGAAAGCGATCGACCGGACTCCATTGGCGTTCCGAACGCACCTATGAGGTCATCAAAGCGATTCCGCCCCCGGTACTGATCGCCACGGGTGTGCGCGATTCGATGAAAAAGCTCCTCGTTTGCACGGGCGGGAAACGATACATCGATAACGCGGTTAATCTTACCGGCCGGCTCGCCGTTCAGCTCGGCGCTTCCGTTACCCTGCTGCACGTGGCGGCTGAGCCGCCAGCTCTCTACGCCGACCTTGTCCTCCTCGAAGAAGACGTAGGAGCCCTCCTCGCGTCCGGTTCGGAGTTGGGACGGAACCTGTTGCGGCAAAAAGAAGCTCTGGAGAAGCTTGGCGTAACGACCGAAGTGTGCGTTCGTCACGGCCTTGTGGTCGATCAGGTTTTCCAAGAAGTTAGCGTCGGCGGACACGACCTTATCGTAACCGGGACGTCGCAGGCGCGAGGCACCCTGCGTCATTACATCATGGGAGATGTGACGCGCAGCATCGTGAACCGTGCAAGCTGTCCGGTCCTGGTCGCGCGCGCGGGAAAGGAAATCGATAAGCCAAATGGCTTCTGGCATAGCCTGAAGCGACTCTTCGCTGGATCAGGCAATCCCACGAACTAATGAGCGCATCATAGCCTGCCCGGGCTTCTAGTCCCCCCGCGGTTTCAGATTTTCGATCGCTCCGCTCCCGCCGCGCATCAACGCCTCGCCCATCAGGACAGCGTCGACGCCGCACTTCTTGATTCGTTCCAGATCCGCGCGCGTGCGCAGCCCGCTTTCGCTGATCAGAATGACCTCATCTGGAACCTCTTCGCTCAAGCGTTCCGTCACCCCCAGGTCAACTTCGAAAGTGGCGAGGTCGCGGTTGTTGATCCCTACGATTTGTGCGTCCGCATCGAGCGCGCGCTCGAGCTCATCGAGCGTGTGAACCTCCACCACTGTTTCCAGTTGAAAAACCGCGGCGAGTTCGATGAATCGCAGCAGATCCTCCTGTGCGAGCGCTGCGACAATCAGCAGAATCGCGTCCGCGCCAGCCGCCGCTGATTCGGCAATCTGCACGGCATCGATGATAAAGTCTTTCCGGAGCAGGGGCACGCCGACGACGCGACGCACGTCCGCGAGATAGCCCAGATGTCCCTGGAAAAACTGTTCGTCGGTTAGCACGGAAATCGCCTTGGCACCGGCCCGGGCATAACTCTTTGCGATGGCGACGGGGTCGAACGACTCAACAATGACACCCGCAGACGGCGAAGCTTTTTTGATCTCTGCGATGAGGGAGAGGTTGCCGCTCTCCCGTTTCAGCGCAGACGCAAATCCGCGGAAATCGGTTCGATCCAATCCTGCTCTCCGCAGTTCGTCCTGATGCGCTTGCAAACGCGCAACCTCTGCGCGTTTCATGCGCAGGATGTCCTCCAGCCGGTTCATCTCCCTGCTCATCTAGCAGAACCGCCGTGCCTCGCCACGGTTTCCGTACCGTTGCCGGGGCGTCGGTAAGAGTATCTTCCGGCGATTAGCAGCTCATCCAAACCTTCGGTGTCACCTCGCGTCCGGCGAAGCTGGATTGCTCACCTTTGGCGGGAGTGGGCGATCGAAACCAGACGCCCGATTCTACCCGCCGCCGCTCACCCGGAACCGCACTCCTGGAGCGATCGCAACTTGACAGCGTCGTGGCTCGGCCACGCCACCGTGCTCATCAATTTCTACGGGGTTAATATCCTCACCGATCCCGTTTTATTTCCGCGCATTGGTATGCGGTTCCCGGGCTTCACCGTTGGGCCGAAGCGGCTCACCGCTCCGGCCTTAACCGTGAACGAGTTGCCACGGATCGATCTGATCCTTCTTTCACACGCGCACTTCGATCATTTCGATCTGCGCACGTTGCATCGCTTCTCTGCCCGGACCGCTGTCGTGACGGCACCCTCCACACGTGACCTCCTGCGATTCACAAAACTCCGGGAGGTCACGGAATTACGCTGGCACGAGTCGATCGAGCACAAATTCGCGGCGGGGGCGGTGCAGGTAACCGCATTTCCGGTGCAACACTGGGGGGCACGTCTGCAGCGCGACTATCATCGCGGTTACAATGGCTATGTCATCGAACGAAATGGTCGCCGAGTTATTTTTGGCGGGGACAGCGCTTTGACGGAAAATTTCGCGCCGCTCCGGAAGCGCGGCCCGGTTGATCTCGCGATCATGGCGATTGGCGCCTACGAGCCGTGGATCCGCTCGCATGCCACTCCCGAACAGGCGATCGGAATGGCGAACGACGCGGGTGCGCGTTTCATTATGCCGGTCCACCATCAGACTTTCCGGCTCAGCTTCGAACCATTTCATGAACCCATCGAGCGTTTCGCGGCCGCGCTCGCAGCTGAGCCGCGTCGCATCGCAGTTCGCGCGATCGGCGAAACATTCGTTCTCCCGGATTAGAAACGCATCGACGACGCGAAGTCCAACAGGAAGCGCTGGAGCCAGGTCGGCAAGCCGGGTCATGGCGTGTCCGCGAAGAGGAAGAAGTCGTAGACGGCGCGGCCGATGTTGGCTATCGCCCGCTCGCGTGCCGCGAACGGCAGATCGCTTTTCTTGATGAACACCGCGACTACCATCTGGCCGGTGCCGTCCGGCAGTGAGATCACGCCGGCCTTGCCGGCCGACGGACGCCGCGCGCGAAACGCAATCATCGGATCAAGTATTCGAGGTGCCGGCTACACCTTTATCGGGCTCATCGTCGAAGGTAATCACTGCGTCAGGCGCGTGCTCCCGCCCAATACCAATACGCCGGCAATCCGAGGGCGATGATCGCGAGGCCGACAAGCGATTCGACCGGTAACTCGATGAAGGTATTCACGACGAGCGCGAAGAGCGCGATCACGAAAAGCGCCGGCACGACAGGATAGCCCCACGTGCGATACGGTCGATGCACCTCCGGCTTGCTGCGTCGCAACTTGAAGATGGCGAGTCCCCCGAGCACGCCAAACGCCACCGACGCAAAGGTCACCCACGTGTACAACTGCTCGTAGGTACCCGTGAGGGTAAGGAGCGCCGACCAGCCGCAGGTGAGCGCGATCGCGATATGCGGCGTGCGATAGCGCGGATGCACCGACGCCGCCGCGCGAATGAACAAACCGTCCGCAGCCATGGCGTAGCACGCGCGTGAGACCGCGATGACTGCGGCCGCATTACAGGCGAGTGTCGACACGACGACGGTCGCGGCCACGAGTCGGGCGCCACCGTTGCCGATGAGCGCCGTCATCGCTTTCGACGCGATTCGCTCGACGCCTCGAATTTCGTCGATCGGCAGCGCCAGCATGTAAGCGACGTTCACCGACAGGTAGATCGCCGCGATCGCGAGGATCCCGAGGACGAGGGCGCGCGGAACTGTCCGCGGTGCGTCCGCGATTTCGCCGGCGGCGAATGGCAGGTAATACCAACCTTCGTAAGCCCACATCACTGCGATCATGACCACGCCGAAGGCGGCTGCCGGATGAGCGACATGCGCAACGATCGGACTCAACGACAACGTCGCCGGATGCAGCGCGATCGCGAGCACTGGCAGCACCGCGATCGCCGCGATCTTGATAATCGTAAGCACGGCTTGCAAACGGTTGCCGCTCTCGACACCGACGTAATTGATCGCACCGAGAGCGAGAATCGACACGGCCGCCACGATCTGCGCGGCCGATATGGACCACGCGCCCCACGGCAACGGGACGGCGATGATGATGCGTGTGGTCGAGAGGGCGGGCACGAAGTAGGCGAAGTAGGTCGCGAAGCCCATGGCGACCGCCGCAGTGGCTCCGGTCAGGATTATGAGTAAGCCTGCCCAGCCATAGAGAAACGCGACCAGCGGTCCAAAGGCCTCTTCGAGGAACACATACAGCCCGCCCGATCGCGGGTACATCGCTCCCATTTCGGCGTATGTGAGGCCGCCGCAGAGCGCAATGGCCCCACCGGCGACCCAAGCGACCAAGAGCAGCGTCTCCGACGGCAGCGTCGCCGCCATCGTCCCCGGCGTGAGGAAAATCGCCGATCCGATAACGTTGGTGATGACCAGGAGAATTGCGCTCCGCAATCCAATCGCCCGAACGAGCGCTGGACCCGTCACGCGGGAGGTCGATTGCGGATCATCCATTTGGCGCATGGGAACTCAGAACACGGCGGAAACCGAAAACACCCTCGCGATCGCCGCCGTCGCTCGCATCGGGAACGGCCTAACGAACCTTTCCCGGCCCCCAGAGGGCGCGGCCCGGTTTCGCACCGGTGTGCTCGCCCTCTCTGAGAACCTGCTTGCCATTCACGAAAACGTGTTTCATGCCGACGGCGTATTGGTGCGGTTGCGCGAAGGTCGCGCGATCGGCAATCGTCGCCGGATCGAACACCACCACATCGGCAAAAATTCCCTCCTTGACGAAGCCGCGGTGATCGAGTCCCAGATTCGTGGCTGGCAGTGCGCTCAATCTGCGCACCGCTTCGCCCAGCGGAATCACCTTTTCCACACGCACATATTTGCCGAGCACCCGCGCAAAGTTTCCGTAGGCGCGCGGATGCGGATTGGATTTGAGGAAGACACCCTCCGGGGCTTGCGACGCTTCATCCGAGCCGAACGAAATCCACGGTTTCGCCACTTCCTTGCGCACGTTCTCTTCCGACATCTCGAAAAAAATTGAGTCGATGCGCGATTCGTCCTCCGCGATCAGGTCCATCATCGTTTCGATCGGATCCTTGCCGCGCATTTTCGCCACTTCGGCAAGTGATTTTCCGGTCAACGGTTTTAATTTTTCGGACTTGAATCCAACCAGCAGAATGTTCTCCGGCGATCCCGCCGAGAGATAGAGATTTTCCCACTCATCGGAATCGACGCGGACCTGCGCAGCTATTTTCGCCCGAGCGACAGGATCGCGCAGCCGTTTGAATAACGCCGGGTAACCGCCGTCCTGCGTCCACGGCGGGAGACAGGCATCGAGCCCGGTGCCGGAAGCGGGGTAGGTGTACATG
>JACCXL010000131.1 GCA_013697015.1 Chthoniobacterales bacterium
TGCGGCTCGCTCGATGGAATGGATTCAACCAGCTCGCCGACAGCCGTTTTGCGTCGAGCGAAAGCTGGCTATTGTCGGACCAGATATGTCAGACAAACTGCTGGCGGGAAAAGTCGGCGTAGTTTTCGGCGTGGCGAATAAGCGGAGCATCGCGTGGGCCATCGCGAAAGCATGGGCCGCGGCGGGGGCCCGGTTGTTCTTCAATTATCAGGGTGAGCGGTTGAAGGAGAACGTCGAAGAACTGGTGGGCGAGTTCGGTGAAGGGACGCCCCTCTGGCCATGTGATGTTTCGAAAGATGATGAGATTGCCGACTTTTTCACGAAGTTGCGTGGCGCAACGGAACGGATCGATCTCTTGCTGCACTCGGTGGCGTTCGCGCCGAAGGAGGCACTGGAAGGCGATTTTGTCAGCACGACGCGCGAGGCTTTCCGCACCGCCCATGACATTAGCGCCTATTCGTTAGTCGCGCTGGCGCGTGAGGCGGCGCCATTGATGACGAACGGCGGCAGCATTGTAGCAATGAGTTATTATGGGGCTGAGAAAGTGGTGCCGCATTACAACGTCATGGGCGTGGCAAAGGCGAGCCTTGAAGCTTCCACTCGTTATCTCGCGTATGATCTCGGTCCAAAGAAGATCCGCGTGAACTGCATCTCGGCCGGACCGATGAACACCCTCGCGGCGCGCGGCATCGCGGGCTTCACAGCGATGTTGAAGCATTATCAGGAGCATGCGCCACTCAAGCGAAGCTGCGAAGCGTCTGAACTGGGCGCGACGGGCGTTTTTCTGGCGAGCGATGGCGCGGCCGCGATCACCGGGCAGGTGATCTACGTGGACGGCGGTTATCAGATCATGGGAATGTGATTTCCATCTTGAATTTTCGATTCGATTGAGGGAGCGGAAGGCGTGAACCGTTGGCGGCTGTTAGGTGTTTTGAAGTCATGATCACTCGTCTCTGGCGCGGATGGACGACACGAGAGAACGCTCAGCCTTATGAGAGCTTGCTCCGCACGGAGATTCTGCCGGCTATCGCCAAGCGCTGTCTGAAGGATTATCACGGCGCGCGTTTGTTCCGCCGGGATGTCGAGGAGGGCGTGGAGTTTCTGACCATCCTCACGTTCGATTCGCTCGAGGCAGTGCGCGTTTTTGCCGGTGAAGACACCGAGCTAGCCCACGTGCCGGAGAAAGCGCGGGCGCTGCTCCGCCGCTTTGACGAGCGCGCGCAACATTATTCCGAAGTGCCGCTGAAGTAATCGAGCATGACGCTCGCGCAGAAACTGCAGGAGGCGCTCGGCGCAGGCAGTGGGACCGTGGTGGACGATCTTGCGGTGCTGGAGAGTCACGCCGGCGATAAGTGGACTGCGAATCACGCGCCTGAAGTCGTCGTCTTCGCCGAATCCACCGACCAGGTTGGTCGGCTTCTGCGGTTCGCCTCCGCCGAAAAAATTCCGGTGACTGCCCGCGGTGCGGGTTACGGATATGTGGGCGGCTGCGTGCCAGTGCGCGGTGGGATCGCGCTCACGCTCGCCCGTATGAACCGGATCAAGGAGATCAGTTTTGCGGATGCTATTGCCGTGGTCGAGCCGGGTGTCGTCACCGGTATCTTGCAGGAACAAGTCCGCGCGCAGAAGCTGTTTTATGCCCCGGATCCGGCGAGTCTCAAGGACTGCACCCTCGGTGGTAATGTGGCCACAAATGCGGGCGGGCCGCGCTGCCTGAAGTATGGAGTTACCCGCAATTACGTGATCGGCTTGGAAGTGGTTCTGGCGAGTGGCGAAGTGCTGCGCACGGGCGGCCGCGTGCACAAAAACAAAACCGGATTCGATCTCATCGGTCTTTTTGTCGGCTCTGAGGGAATGCTTGGCGTCGTCACTGAAATCACGCTTCGCTTGCTGCCACTCCCGCCGGCACGCGCGACACTCTCCGCGGCTTTTGCGACGATGCCGCTGGCGGCGGCGGCGGTGCAGGCCATCTTCGCTGCCGGTTTTCTGCCCTCGTCTCTCGAGATCGCCGATCAATTCACGCTGGAAGCCGCGCGCCTCGATTGCGGGAGCGAAGTGGTGCCGGCCGGCAATGCGCATCTGCTCGTCGATCTCGACGGACAAATTGAGAGCGTCCGCCTCGAGATGGCATCGTTAAAACAAATAATTTCGAGCAGGAAACCGAACACGCTCGAAGTCGCGACTGAAGAGGCCGCGTGTGAGCGGTTATGGGCGCTGCGGCGCCAGTTCAGCAACTCGCTCCGCGCTACCGGGCTGACGAAGTTGAACCAGGATATCGTCGTGCCGCGCGGCCGGCTCGTAGACCTGGTGGAGTTCGCGGAACGATTGCAGGTCAAGTATGGCTTTCCGATCGCCACATTCGGCCACGCTGGCGATGGTAACATTCACGTGAATGTCATGGCGGCTGATTACAACGAGGATGAACGCGTTCGGAATCGCGTCGAGCGCGCGCTCGATGAATTGTTTCAACAGGTACTCGACTGGGGCGGCGTCATCACCGGCGAACACGGCATTGGGCTCGCGAAGAAGCGGTGGTGGCCGGAAGCAACGAGCGATGTCGCGCGGCAGGTGCATCAACGGTTGAAGAACGCGCTCGATCCGCACGGGATTTTAAATCCCGGTAAATTCCTGGACTAGGGCTGCGTTCGGTCGGGAAGCAGGACCGTGACATTTACCGCGCGATGGTCGCTCGAATGCGGCGAGGTGTGCGTGACCCAGGCCTGCGAGAGCGAGGCGCCGCGAAAGAAGATCTGATCGAAACATGCGGCCGGGAAACGCGCATCCGGTGGCAACGTGATACGCGACGCGAGCGG
>JACCXL010000148.1 GCA_013697015.1 Chthoniobacterales bacterium
CCCGAAGACAACGCACGAAGGCACCGGAAACAAAGGCTGGATGCTATCGTCCATCGTCCAGACTTCATCCCAGGCAATTCGCGCGGACATGAACGATCCGGACCGGAGCCGCTCGAATTGTCCGCGCGAGAGCGCCGCGAGCGGCAGCACGAAGGCGAGTTTGCCGCCCGAACGGAGATAAAGCGCCGCCGCGCGCACCGTGAAAAGCGCGCAGAGATCGTTCTGCGTCGCGAGCTTACCGCCGACATAAACGTTTTCGCCCTTCGCCAGCTCCTTGAAACGCCTTTGCAAGTCTGTGCTCATATGACGATAGGCGACCCAGGGCGGGTTGCCGATGACGATGCTCGCCCAGCCGTCGGCGGAAGAAAAGGCCAAGGGCCGCGAAAGATTGCGCGCCACATAGGCCCACACCGAATCGCGCCCTTCGCGCCGGAGCTTGTCGAAGGTCACATAAGTATTGCCGAGGTCGTTTATCGCCAGTTTCTGCTCGTTCGTCACGTCGGCGCGGTAATGCTGCTCGGTGATGCGGAAAAGCGCCGCCTCGATCTGCGCGCGAGTCATTCCCGTTTCCGACCCGCTGCGCATCCGCTCGATCGCCTTGTCGAAAAGGGCGGGGTCGCGGCAAAACGTGTCTGGAAAATCGAGCTGCTCGCGCCCGTTCGCGTCGCGCGTTCCGCTCGCTCCCTCGCCAGCGGGCGGCGGCGGCACGCGAATCGTCAGTTCCTTGCCGCCAACGATCTCGCTGATCGACAATTGCATCGCATCGCCGAGATAGACCGGAATCGACAAGGCGCCTTTGCGATGCTTCAGCGCGGGAGCGAGGGCCAACAGATAAGTGACGCGCGCGATAATGACCGCAACGGGATGAATATCCATGCCTTCGACGCGCCCACAAACTTCTGCCGCGCAAAGTTTTGGGTCCATGTCCGCTTCCTCCACCTCGTGCAAAAAGACGCGGATGGCGTGGAATAAAAACGTGCCCGAACCGCACGCTGGATCGAGCACGTGTTCCACAAGCGGCCGGTCGATGACGTGCCTCACCATTTTGGCGGCGAGCCAGTCGGGCGTGTAATATTCGCCGAGGCCATGGCGCTGGTCGCGGTCGATGAGGGACTCGTAAAGAACCTTGAGAACGTCGCTATCCACTTCCGCGAGGCGAAACCGCCGGACATGGTTCATGATGCGGCGCACGAGTTCCTCGCCTTCCGCATCGGCTACGGCCCAATCGAAAAAATCGCTCTCGACGGCGCCCCCAATCCCGGCCGCCAGAAACGCGTCGCCTGAAAGCAAATGCTTTGGATCGTCTTCCCTGAGGCCAAGAACGGCGAGCGCGATGCACTTGGCAACGATGACAAGAAAAGTGTGCTGGAACCACAGCGCGTCGCTCTCGACCTCGCGTCCATAAACGAGTTTCAACAGTTGCGCCCAGAGCTGCCGCTTCAGCGCGACCGCCGCATCGCGGCCGAGCCGGCCCCAGAGGTTCGCAAGCGCCGCGCTGGAGCGACGAAAGGCGACCGAATCCTGCCCGAGTTCGATACGAATCGTCAGCGGATCGGGCGGCAGCGACACCTTCAATGCCACGACGCCGTCGAGCCACGCGAGAAACAGTTCCGGCTTTTCTGGATCGAGGATTATCTCCTTGATCTTGATAAACTTTCCTGCTTCAAGCTCGCAGGCGATCCAGTTCCGCCCATCCGTGGCGATTCCAACGAATTTCTCGCCTTCCTCTTTCTCGCGACCGGCGAGATAGTCCGGCATCCTGCGCTCGACGTCCGGCCACTCCTTGGCGAGATCGCTCTTGGCTTCGAGAATGGTCCGCCCGATCAGCGCGTCGAGGCGGCCGTGCACTTCCGGCACGCGGCGTTCGAAATCGAGAGCTCACAATTCGGCGCCAAATTCCTCGATCAGCAACTGCCGGAAATCGGCCTTGACCTCGTCATGGCCTGGTTTTCCCACAAGATGGCGCAGAAGATCTATCGTGGACGGAGCGATCACCGGTCGAAGATAGCGCCCGCCTCAGAGCTGGACAATCCGGGCGGGCGGGCAATACAGAGCTTTCTTCACAGCATTCGGCACCGGCCGGGCCGGGATGCGGGCCGGGACTGGAGTTGCCGGAGCCGCG
>JACCXL010000178.1 GCA_013697015.1 Chthoniobacterales bacterium
TTTGCTTTGACCGCGTAACAGATCCGGTGATCCAGATCGTGAAGAGCATGATCGAGCCGCCGGTAATGATCCGTGATTGTATTCGCACTGTAGACATAGAGCGGCGTTCCGAATTGATCGGCCACGCGCTCCAAGTCTACTGCCTCACAATGGAGACGCTGATCGCGGTAGTGGAATGAATGCATGCAACCTCAGCGCGCGCTGCGCGGCTAAACGACATGCGCCGCAGCTTGATGGCAGGAGGCGTCTCCACATTCAATCTGCGTCGTGGCGTGACCGATGCCAAAGCGATCGCGCAATTCCTCGCAGACTCCCTGGAGGAAACGATCGGTCGACGGTAATTCGCGCATCACGAGATGAACCGTGAGCGCGACTTCGGTGGTGCTCATCGCCCAGATGTGAAGATCATGCACCGCGGTCACGCCGCTTAAGCGCGAGAGATATTCTTCCACGGAGTGCGGATCGATCCCTTCGGGGACGGCGTCCATCGACAGATTGATCGCTTCGCGCAACAGTCCCCACGTTCCCCAGGTGATTACCGCCGCGATGGCCAGACTGGCGGCCGGATCGATCCACTGCCGTCCGGTCGCCCGGATCACGAGCGCTGCCAGAACGACTCCGGCCGAGACGACTGTATCGGCGCCAAAGTGCAAAAACGCGCCGCGTAAATTCAGATCACTTTTTCGCCCCCCTAAAAAGAGCCATGCGGAGAAACCGTTCACAATCACGCCTGCGAGTGCCACCAGCATGACTGTCCTGGTCGCGACCGGCTCGGGATGAGCGAAACGCCGGGTCGCTTCCACGGTGATCCCGCCCACCACGATGAGCAGGACGATGGCGTTAACGAGAGCGGCGAGGATGGAGGAACGCCGCCAGCCATACGTGCGGTGCTTTGTCGGAAGTGAACGGGAGAGGTGCGTCGCGCCCCACGCGATGAGCAAGCCGAAGACATCGCTTAAGTTGTGGCCGGCGTCGGAAAGCAGGCTGAGAGAATGCGCGGAAAGTCCGCAGGCTACTTCCACAGCGACAAAGCCGGCGTTCAGCGCGAGCCCGATCGCAAACGCGGCATCACTGTTCGGCAGCGCGTGCGCGTGACCGGCATGGTCGTGATTATGTGGCATGACGCAGCTATTTCTAGCTACGAGGAACACCGGTCCCGTCAACTAGACCGGTCCGACGCGACGACAACGTTCCGGACCGCGCGGCGGAGCGGCGCAGCAACGCTGCGAGGGAAATCAAAATGAGGAGCGCGCCGAAAGTAGTCACAATGGCCGCGCCAGATGGGAGATCCCACCAATAAGAGAAAAAGAGTCCGCCCACCCCGCCGATCAAAGCCACCACCCAACCGACAAGCAGTCTTCGGCCAAGAGTACCCGCGAGGTTAATCCCGCAGACGGCCGGCACGATCAAATAGCTGAAAACCAGTAACACGCCCGCGATCCGAACGAAACTCGTCACGACCAAGCCAAAGGCTGCGTAGAAGAAAAAATCCCACCAACGCACCCGCAGCCCGCGCTCGTAAGCACGGTCGCGATCAAACGAAACGAGCAGAAAATTCCTGCGCAGCATCAAATGTAAAATCCCGACGAAGGCGAAAAGTCCGAAACAAATCCAGACATCCGACGGCGAGACAAGCAGGATGTTGCCGACCAGCATCTGTTTAATTTCCTCATCGCCTTCCGCGGCGCGACTGAGCAGCAGCACAGCGGTCGCAGCGGCCACGACGTAAGCAATGCCGATGATCGCTTCCTGCGGTACCTGACTCGTGCGTTTTCCTGTCAGCGAAAAAATCGCGGCTCCGAAAAGGGTGAAGCCGAGCGCGATTGCGAACGTCACGGGGCTATGCAGATCAATCCGAAAAAGGAGCGCGACACAGATGCCGAGCGACGCCATTTGGGCCATCGCGATGTCGATGAAGATGATACCGCTCTGCACCACATGGAGACCGAGGTAAACGAGCAACCACGGCAGGAGAACACAGGCCACGATCGGCCAAAACATTACGTCCCACATGTCCTGTTACTTCATCGCCGCCGTCAGTCGCGCGATCAGCGCGTCGATCAATTTCATGTACGTGTCGGCGTTCGGAAGAGCCCCAGGATATTGCGCGAAATCGACGACTTTTGCGCCGGTCGAGCTCGCAACCTTCTCTGCGATCTTACGATCCTGATAAGGCTCA
>JACCXL010000188.1 GCA_013697015.1 Chthoniobacterales bacterium
CGAGATTTTCGCAAAGTTCCGGCGTTAAATTAAAGGCGCGGCGGAGGCGTCGCAGCCCTCAGTTTTGTCTGCCTTCGTCGAATTCGATAAGATCGAAATAAGTGCGGATATCTTTTCGACCCTCTCCCCCCGCTTCTTTCAAAAAGTGTAAAAAGCGCGCCTTCTTCACCGCCGTGTCGGGCTGACGCGAAATCATCGCCTCATTCCACTCTGCGATCGCTTCCGGCGAATGCTTGACCGCATGCTCTTCTACCCACGAGAGGATCGCGGCGTCGTCTTCGAATCGATTGGCTGCTTCTTCGAAAGCATCCGGATTCAACTTTAGAAATGCGAGCAGGTGTTTATCAAATCCGATCGTCTTGTAGTTGTAGCCTTTGAGCAGTCCTTGGCGATGGAGCCTGGCTTTGTCAATCAACCGGGGCAGATGGGCCAAGCCGCCGAGTCGCTCATAGGGACTGCGTGGACGCAGTTTCGGCATCGACAAGCTGCTACGAGGCCGGAACCGGATGCGGCAGAATCCCCGGCTCGTCCTGCGGCGGCGAGGCAGCACTCCCCTTTTGGTCCGGCAGCAGCTCCGCCTGTTTCAGGCCGCTGCTGCCGATGATGAGCTGGCCGGAAAACAGCCCGCCTTTTTCTACCGAGACTGATTTCGCGGTCACATTCCCATCCAGGACGCCATTGCGATGAACGACCACGACCGTCTCAGCAATGATCTCGCCGGACATGCGCCCGCGGATTTCGATGCTCTTGACGCGCACCCGACGAAAGAACTGCACATCCGATCTGCGATCGATTAAGACGTGTTGAGCGGATACACGACCGGGGATTTTCCCGACGTAGTTAATCGTGGCGGTTCCGGCACAACTGAGGTCGCCGCGCAGCTTTCCTTCTATAAGTGCGGCGCGGCAAATGATGCGCGAGCTGCTCAGATCGCCTTTCGACGTTAGATGCACTTCGCCGTGCGTGCGGATCGCGCGACTGAAGCTGGTGGCGATTTTGTAATCGCGCAGATCCATGTGCGCGCTACAGGCCGGACAAATTGTAGAGCTGGCGGCACTGCTCACTTCTTGTTTCGCCTTGCATTCGAAACATTCGACGACGGTGTTGCCCCTGCTCTTCCAGAGCCCTTCGAAACGGCCGAGCAGTGATGAGTCAGTTTCTGGCGCGACGGCCTGCTCTTTCGGTTTCAGCTTGATCTTAAGCTTCGGCGCGGAGGGCGCGAAATGGCTGCCGCACTGGCGGCACATCGAGCTTTTCGCCGCTGCATACTCCATCTGTTTAAAGCCACAGTGCGGACAATCCACACCGACTTTAACAGGCGACGACTTTGCCACAGTCGCGGAAAAGAGAGCCAGATGAAATTAAATGCGCGAGCCGAAAGCAGCCTTGGCGGGAGCGGTCTCGTCGTTCCGGGTAACGTCCGGGCGGGCGCCCATCTTTCCATTCGCTCCTCCAGCCACGCTGGTCACCTCTGACTTCCCGATAAAAGTGGCGCCTTCTTCGATCACGAGACGCGCGGCCTTCAGATCGCCCTGCAGCGTGCAGCGGGATTTTAGCTCGCAGCGCTCGCCGACGGTGATATTCCCCTGCACCTTGCCGTAGACGGTGATCGACTTGGTCTTGATCTCGCCGCGGATATCGGCGTTTTCTCCGATCGTCAGAACGCCATCGGAATTGATTTCGCCTTCCACTTTGCCGTCGATCAGCAATTCCTTCTGGAATTTGATCGAGCCTTTGATTTCGACGTCGCTGGAGAGGACGTCCTTGCCGGAATGTTCAGCCATAAGTTTGGATTGATCGAGTTTGTATTGATCGTGCATTGATGATGGTGCTGCTGAGGTTCTGACTTCTTCGCGATTCGGAGGACGGTAAGTCTCGTCGCTGCCCGGGTTTAACGATCCTTCTCCGATCGGCGCCATGGGCTTCTGCGGCATGAATTTTTTCAGCACGCGTTAGTATTGAGAACGAAGTGTGCCATGTCAACGGCTTCCTCGTGAAATTCACTTTTTACGGAAACTTTCGTGCGCGGTAGAGCTTGAAACCGCCGTTCTGATACCCCAACTGGAGATAACCCGGGACGCGACTGGGATATCGATCAAGCAGTTGCGCGAGGGGAGCAACAGGCGCGGCCCTCCCCACGATCATGGCCGAATTAGTCGTTAGGCGCGCGGAATCATAACTGACGACCGCCCTCGCCTCCCGGCGCACGAAGATCGCATGCGCTGCTTCGAAATTAGAGCTGAGGAAAAAGCGCGCACTGTCGTCAATTCCAGCGATCCCTTCATGCGAACTGCCCGCCACCGCCGGTTGTGCAGACCAGTAGGCAAGAGCGGGCGAAATCCACCAGGGCGCCAGAAATGGAATGCGTTCACCGGATCTGAGCTGCACGGCCACAGCTCGCGCTTCTACTGCTTCGCGCCGAGCACGCGCCTGCGTTTCGAGCTGGGACTCGTTAGGCTGGAGCGTGGCGCTCCATCCTGCTGCAATCGGAAGGAACGAAATAATAACGAGGGCCCACGCCGTCACGGGCCGCTCAATTTGTCGCAACAAAGCGGGAAGCACGATCGCCAGAGCGAGAACGAAATAACAGGCCCACCGCGCTTGCCACGTCGCCAACGCGAAGGTGACCGGTAAAATCCAGAGCAGCAGGGGCGGAACGCACGCGCGTTTTCGTCCTGTCCAGGCAAGCAAGGGCGTTGCGATCACGAAAAAGCCACACCATCTGAGCCAGACCGGATCAAAGATGCGCGCGGGCGTGAACTCTCCAATTGTCGAGGACCAATGCGACAAATCATAATGGGAAAAGTTCGGCCATGAAATCGGACGCCTCTCGATCAGCGCCGCCAGCACAACTATTCCCGCCAGGACCAGCCAGCCGGTCCGTCGATGTTCGGCCAGGAACTGACGACGATCCCACGCGCTGTAAACCAAGAGCGTGATCCCGAGCAGAACCGCGGGCTCGTAAAGCGAGACCCAGAGGGACAGACCCCAAGCCGCGCCACTCACGATAGACCACGCTCGTGAGCGTTCAGCATGGAGAGTGCATTCCGCGCAGATTGCGACGAGTAACAAAAGCAGCAGGAGCGACTGGTGATCGGGTCTGCCAAGCTCGGTGCCATGCACCAGAATCGGGCTGACAGCGTAAAGGACGAGGGCGGCGGCCCGATAGCGCATCCGCGTGCGACCACTCCGCCACCAGAAAAACCAGCCCCCGAGAAGCCCGAGAATGGGCGAAACAAACGCGCCGGCGAGATCAAGTGGTTGGGCCGTCGCGCGAGCAAGGGCGACTGCCAAAGCCCCGATCAAATAGTCGAGCGGCACCGTGGTGTGGGGCGTCGTGCCGATCGGAAAATTCTCGAAATCGTGATGTCGGATCACGCTGCCGGGATGTTCGAAACAGATTCGCGCGCGCGTCATGCGAGCGTAGCAGTCCGCATCGGTGAAGTAGACGCCGCCATCGACGAACACGTTTTGAAAATTCGAGGTGCGAGCGGTCAACAGCACGATCGAAAAAAAGATCAATCCGGCCATCGAACCAAGAGAGCGTCGCATCGCGCGACTGGGTTTTGAATCCATCGGAAGAGACGTCGGAGTGGGCCCACCAGGATTCGAACCTGGGACCAAGGGATTATGAGTCCCCTGCTCTAACCGCTGAGCTATAGGCCCATTTACGAAAGCAAACAGACGCTTCCGAACGATTCCCATTGCCATTTTCACGGTTCAGTTCTACGGTCTCCCTATGAGTGAAATGCAAGGGAATGCAAAGACCGTGAAACAGGCCGTGAAAACTTGGCAGCGAACTCGTGTGCAAAATCTGCTTCGCCATAAATCAGGCCGCTACTATGCGCGAACCTTCAGCGGCGGAAAAGAAATTTGGAAGTCGCTCAAAACTTCGGATCTCAAAGTTGCAGACGCGAAGCTTGCGGACTTCAAGCGCGATCATCGCGCGACGGCTGCCACGACGAAAGCGGTTGGACGCGGCAAGATGACGTTTGCCGACGCGCTCGCCGTCCACATGCAAAAGCTGCAAGGCGACGTTGAGGCGAAGCGCACGAAGCCGAGCACGGTTCACTATTGGAAGCAGA
>JACCXL010000190.1 GCA_013697015.1 Chthoniobacterales bacterium
GTGCCAAGGTCGCGCGCTCCGTAGGTTTTGGTGCCTAGTGCAGACGTGCCAGATCCTAGTACATTTTTCCACAGTTTTGCTGTCCACGCAGCGTTTTGTACTAGGTTGTACAAGTTGTATGAGGGCAAAGACGATGGAAAGAGTCCTAAACGCCGGAGCTCTTTCGAGCTCCGGCTCTTAGATACAGTCCTCAACCGGCGGTCAGGCCGCTTTCGCCTTAGCTTCCCGTAGGCGACGAACGTCAGCAGCGGTGATGACCTGGCCGCCGACGCTCCAGTTGCCGTCTTTGACTTCGTCGATTTTCACGAGCGTGTACGGCCGCAACGCTTCGCCTTCGATGCGTCGGTACTAGTGCTGCGCTGCTTCCGCCGCTTCCGGCAGGTAGAAAAAAAGAATCCCGAGAATCAGATAAAGCGAAAGCAGTTGAATGCCTTCGATCCAATTCGTCTCGCCGTCGCCCGAGATCTGGAACAGGATGTAAATCGACGCGACGACGGCGAAAACTTCCGGCAGCGAAAACTCAAGGTCCATCGGCCGGCCGAAAGCGTAAGACAGGAAAACCAAGACCGGCGCGACGAAAAGCGCGATCTGCAGGCTTGAGCCGATCGCGATACCAACGCTGAGATCCATCTTGTTTTTCAACGCCACGATGATGGCGGTCGAGTTCTCGGCAGCGTTGCCCACGATCGCGACGACGATGACCCCAACGAACACTTCCGTCACGCCGAGCGAAGTGCGGATGCTCTCGATTGTGCCGACCAGAAACTCCGACAGTAGCGCGACGCACGACGTGGCGATCAACAGCACGACCGTCGCCTTGCCGCGCGACCAGTGTGCCTTCGGTTCGTGGGTGTCCGCATGCGTGCTCCTGAAGTGGTGCTGATGCGTCCGCAACGAGAACCAAAGCACGCAGAGGTAGGTCACGAACAGTACTATCGCGATCGCGAGTGAAAGCCGCTGTTCCATCGCCGGTTTCCAGCCGGTCGGGCTCGCGTTCGCGGCGAAATGGAACACCGTCGGGATGATCAAAGCAATCGCCGCCAGTGACAGCGAAATCGCGGAGGTGCGCGCGCCCGTGCGATTGAAACGCTGTTCCTGGTAGCGCATTCCGCCGGCGAAAATCGAGACGCCGAGCACAAGCAGGATGTTCCCGATGATCGAGCCCGTGATCGATGCTTTGACGACTCCAGTGAGCCCCTGCGAAAGCGCCACACCGGCGATGATTAACTCGGCGGCATTCCCGAACGTTACACTGAGCAGTCCGCCGAACCCGGGGCCGACCTGCGCCGCCAGTGCTTCGGTGCCGCGCCCGATCCAGCCGGCGACCGGGATGATGGCGAGCGCTGCGCAAATGAACAACGCCGTCGCATTGCCGCCACCGGGCCAGAAGCGAATCACGACCGCCGTCGGCACACAGACGAGCAGCCAATCGAGCGACGGTCTGATCCTCACAACACCAGAACCTTCGCACGAAATGCACCGGGCGAGCGCAACTCTCGACACCGAAAGCTCCCGGGAGGGTGGATAGGCCCCGGAGCTTCGGCCAGGGCTGCTCTCGCCATCGGCGTGAAGCAGCCTACTGAAGTCAGCCCTCTTGGAGTCGGCAATGTTATTTAAGCGAGCACTCCAGAGAAACTTACCTTAAACGAATGTGCGGAAACGGAGCGCGACGCACGCAGAGGAGAGCCAGCCGCGGCTCGTTCGTCGATCTTGTGCCGCGCGACAGTGTCGCGCTCAAGGGAGGCGGCCAGACGCGTTCGACGATTGGATAGGCGCGCGCGCGAAAAGGGAATTTGAAATTAGCGTCCGAAACGTCCGTCCGGACACCTTTTGTCTATTCGAAGGTGGTCCGAAGGAAGCCGAGCTGCCGGCTTATGTCAGCGTAGAATCCACGGCAGCGGGAAATATATCATTCACTTCGCCGTCTAGTCGAAGAGTGACGTCTTCTTCGTGGTCGTGGTCGGTAGCGCCGCGATTGATGATGATGTACGGGGCGCCGCTTTGCGCGGCCATAAGCGGAAATGATGCGGCTGGATAGACTGATAAGGTTGAACCGAGTGCGACCACGAGATCGGATTCTGTGGCTGCCTGAGCAGCGCGTTCAAGTTCCTTCGAGTCGAGGTTCTGGCCGAAGCTGATCGTTGCCGGTTTTAGGAACCCACCGCACTGGCAAACCGGTGGTCGGCGATTGACGCGAAAGTATTCGAAATGCGGCTCCGGATCACCGCGCCAGTGACAGCTCTGACATTCAACGAGGGCGTTTGTGCCGTGGAGCTCAACCAGGCGTTCGGGGGTAGTGCCCGCAAGGCTGTGCAATCCATCGATATTTTGCGTGACGACCGCGCAAAGTTTACCTGCTTGTTCCAACCCGACGATCGCGCGATGAACGGCGTTCGGTCGCGCGTCGCGGAAGGCGTCTCGCCCTTCCAGCTTGTAATCCCAATGCTCCATCCGCGCCCCGTGCGAACTCATGAAATCCTGGAAATACACGGGTTGCCGTCGAGTCCAGACACCTTGCGGTCCGCGAAAATCCGGAATGCCACTCACAGTCGAGATGCCCGCGCCTGTGAAGATCAACATTTCTTTGGAAGCACGAAGATAATCGGTCAAGGTCATAAGCTGGGGCGAGAGCCTAAGGTCGCGTTCAAATGTCGAGGCGGCGTTCGTGGATGCCGATGATTTGCAGTGTGCCATTGGCATTACGCACAAGCACGCGGTTGGAAGTGCGGCCGCTGGCGCGGCGATTTCCCTTTTGCACGCTGAAAGCGATGATGAACTCGGTTGTCGCGGTATCTACGCTAGTTAAGGTAACCTTTACCGGATCGGTCAGCATGTAGTGTCGGGCTGGCCAACGGCGCACGTATCCGGCGGTGTCTTTGCGCACAAATTTTTCGTTCACGCGGCCGTGCTCGAAGTATTCGAGGGGAAAGGCAAAATAGCGCATTTGCGCATCGATATTATTGCTCCCGCCCGCACTGAGGTATTCCGCAATAAATTTTTGCACGCGCTCGTTGGTTAAGCCGGGAGAACCTTCGAAAGCTGGCGTTTCGACAGACGAAGGTAACGGTACTGGACCGCCCCCGGCAGCAGGCGAAGAGGCCGGCGTGGCTTCCGGCGGCGGTCTGTTGTCGACAGCGTCGCCGCGGAAAACAGGTTTGGACGAGTCGGGTGACGCCTGTAACTCGCTTGATCGAAGACTACCGTTCTCATCGTCCAACACCTCAGCGGTGGCCACATCGAGGACCCCGGTCGCGGGCAGACCGTGCCGAATTTGGTATCGCCTGAGCGCCGCAGTGAACTCGGAACCGGCATTGCCATCGAGCGGTCCGGCGTAAAAGCCTTTTCCGCGTAGTTGTTCCTGCACCTCGCGCGTCAAATCGTCAGCCAGCGCGATCGGCATTAGCAGCACCAAGGCAGGGAAAACGAATTGGTAGCGGCGCAAAGTCATTTCGTAATAAATATCGAGCGAAAGAGCGTAGGTGCGTGTTAGGCCCTTTCGTCACACCTATATTGCGCACGTCATCGCGTATTCTCGCGCGGCCGAAATCAAGCGGAACGGTCGCGTCACTATCCAGGTGATAGCAGTCTCGCGCCTCGTCGATAACAGGACGTGAAGATCGTGCACCTGCGTCGGATCAATCAGATTCTTGAACGTTCGGTTTCGTACTTTCAGCGTGCTCCCACTTTCGCGCACGCGCGCGAGCCTTTCGGGTCAAGACAGTAGACGCCGCTAGCTGTGGAGGCTCAGCAGGTTGTTCATGGATAGGTTGAGTTTGGAGATGGGCGGATGGTGGTCGAGGGCGGAGTGGGTGCGATGCCACCCAACACGGAAAATGATACATTACTGCTCTGAGGATTGCGTGGTGATGAGTTTGCCGTTGCGGATTTCTACGGTCGCGACGTGATAGGGAACGATCGCATTGAGCGCGTAGCTAAGAATCGAGCGGCCCCGGTATTGCCACTGTAGAATCGCAGACGGTACCGGCCATCCATTCGCCTCCGTTTGCTTCACCGTGATGAGAGACGGAGCCGTGGGTCCCGCGGTCTCAATCACGAATGAGCTGTTCAGGTAGCGTCCCTCCGTGCCTGTGAGTTTACTCGCGGGAATACTCAACAGCACGGTCGCGGCGTTGCCGCTCAACGTGACAAACGCGTGGCCGCGAGCTCTCCGGTTTGCGGCGATCAACCCGTTGATCTCATCGCTGGAGAGCTCGAGTTGGTTGTTACCCGCTGCCGCCGGTGTTTTTAAATCAGGCTTCGGCGGCTTTACCCCATTTGATTTGAATGTTCGGATGCGCTGCTTGGTTTCGGTCAATTGCTGGGAAGAAAGCTCTTCGATAGGCAAAGCAATGGGCTTGGATGCCAAAATAGAATGCCTCAGGAAAAAATAAGCGCCGACGGTGAGCAATAGGAGCAAAACCAAAACGACAGCGATGATCGCGAGGCAGCCTCGCCGTCTTTTTTGCGGGAGTGGTGGCTCAGCCGAACTGCTCATTTCCGAAGTTGTTTCGCGGCAAGCGGTCGATTTCCTAGTTTCGCTTGTACGGGCCGCGGAGTAGGTTGCAAATGTACATTTAGGCGCGTCGCACCACGAATCGCTACGCACAGGTGATGCAGCGTGCCGCCTTTTGAGGCGGGGGAGGGTCATGGGCAAACGTTCGAGTGTCATAAAGTGTCAATTTTCTGCGACATCTTGCGTGACTTTGCGTTTGTCGATGTATGTCACTCACACATCAGTTTCTCCTATGAAAATTCAAGTACCGGCGGAGGGGCTCGAACCCACACACTCTTGCGAGTACTGGATTTTGAGGATGGTGAACATTCCGCCCATTGTCTATTGGACCCGCCCACCGCTGCACATACGACGAAGAGCAAGCCAGAGAAGTGGCCGTCTTACGCAACCCATCCCGTTGGCCAATTCCCAAATGACCCGCGCCCGTTTGGAATCTTCCGCCCGCGCGCGGCGCGAGCGCAGCCGGGGTTTTAGTTCCCTGCATTCCGGCGGAGTAAGAATCAAACGTTTGGTTGCCACTCGCAACCCTAACAACTCACGTGGCCGATATCAATGTTACATCGCACTAGTCAAGGCTTCCACGACGAAAATCTCCTGTGCGCCTTTGCCTTTCATTTCGACGCGGCCCAGTGGCCGGGCACGGCAATGCTCGGCGATCAGATCCCAAGTCGCCCTATTGACGCAGACTGAACCAGCTTGAGCCGCTCCCTCCATTCGAGAGGCGGTGTTCACCGTGTCGCCCCAGATATCGTATTGATACTTTCTGTGTCCCACCACGCCGGCAATTACTGGCCCGACATGAATGCCGACATGCACGTTCCAACCAGAGGGCTGACTACGCGCAACGGTCACCATTTCCAAAGCGCATTTTACGCAGTCGAGCGCCGGATTGTCCCGAGGTGCGAGGAGCCCGGCAGTGGCCATAAACGAGTCGCCGATCGTTTTAATTTTTTCGAGGTTATGCTTAACGCAAAGCTGTTCGAATGCCTCCACCAAGTTCTGCAAATGCGACAGAATTTCTTCCGGGTGATGCCGGTCGCTGTAGCCCGTGAATCCCGCAACATCGCTGAAAAGTATTCCGACTTTTTCAAAACGGCGTGGCTGGACGGCGTTCGTGGCTTTTAGCTCCGCCGCGACATCGCGAGGCAGGATGACGTGGAGTAATTCATCAGATCGTTGTTTTTCCTGCTCGATTTGCCGGAGGTAGGAAGCTTCCCGATCATGAAGCCGCTTCCTTTCGAGACATGACCCGATGCGGGCTTGAAGCAATACCGGGTTGAACGGCTTGGATAAATAATCCTTTGCCCCGCTTTGGATGCACTTCACCACGTGATCGAGCTGGTCAGATGCTGAGAGCACGATTACGGGAATTTCCCGAAGCAAGGGGTCCGCTTTCAATTGTGCAAGAACTTCAAAGCCGTCCATGACCGGCATCAAGATGTCGAGCAGCAGCAGATCAAAAGATTCCGTTCTTATTTTTTCCAATGCCTCGCTCCCATTTTCAGCGCACGCGATTTTGTAGCCGAGTCTTTCGAGGCGTCGCCTCAGCATGTCCCGATTTAATTCGTTATCGTCCACGATCAGCAGAGAGGCGGTTTCAGCCGGTGCCGCGACGACCGCGCCTTGCTTCGCCGGTGGCTCTTTGGCAAACGCCTGTCGACAGGGGAAAGTGATTGCGTCGCTCTTAGCCGGACCTGAATCGAGTTGAGCCGAAGCAAAATTTTCTACGATCAGATCGAGCAAGTGGCGCGCAGCCACATGCACTTTCTGCAAATCCGGAATGAAAGAATCCTGCCCCAGCTCTTTCGCCTCCTCCTGTAACAGTTCCGCATAACCGATCACCTGGTTTATAGGGGTGCGCACTTCGTGGTGCATTAACGCTTCATCTATTTTTCGGCTCGCGACTGGATCGCAAAGATCGTCGACAACACCCAACAGGCGTTTGCCGGCAGAATGAATGCGATCGAGATCGGCAATGAAAACTTCCGGGCCGTTGTCCTGCGCTTCTTCGATCAACATTTCGCAGTAACCGATGATGTGATTAAGCGGAGTCCGCAGCTCGTGTTTCAGACTGGTGGACAACTCAGTTTTCGCGCCAGGCTTTTGGTGATCAGAGGGAGACGCGGAGCCAGGCGCCGACCCGTCGCTGCTCATTGCGGTGCCTTTTCGCCCAAAAGAACTTCGATCTTACCAAGCAGCCGCGAAATTTCGACCGGCTTGGTATCGAAATCATCGCAGCCGGCCTCGATACATTTTTCACGATCACCCGCCATGGCATGCGCGGTGAGTGCAATCACGGGAATAGATTTCGTTTCGAGCGCCATTTTCAGCCGTCGCGTCGCCTCCCACCCGTCGAGTGCCGGCAGGCTGATATCCATCAAGATCAGCGCGGGCGATTCCGATTTCGCCATCGCGAGACCCTGAGCGCCATCTACGGCGATCACGACCTCGTAGCCTCTGCGCTGGAGGCGACGTGTGAGCATATCGCGGTTCATCTCGTTGTCCTCTACTAACAATAATTTGGACATAGAGTGCTTGGTGCTGCGCGGTCGAACCTAAACCGGCGTGCTCGTTTCCGTCCGCTGTTTGCGTTGTACGCAGGCCGCAATCAGGTCCCGGATTTCAGCGAGCAAGGCTTCCTCGCTGAGGGCGGCTTTGGGCAGGACTTTTTCGACATAGCCATCAAGCAGGACACGATCCTGGAGTGTCACCTCACTGGCGGTGATCACAACGATGGGAATCGCCTGCCATTCGTCGTGCTTGTGCAGCTCGGCGACAAATTGGTAGCCGTTCATTTTCGGCATCAGCAAATCCAAGATGATCAGGTCGGGCCGTTGTTCCGCCATCCGATCCATCGCGACCAATCCATTTTCGGCCTGAATTACTTTCCAACCTTCTTTTTCCAAGGTTTGCGCGATCATTTTCCGCGCCGGCTCTTCATCATCGATGACTAGCGCGAAACGCGGCGGCGGGATGTGACGGAATTTCATGAGTATCTCCGCGAGGCGCTCCCGATCCACCGGTTTG
Source organism: Chthoniobacterales bacterium (assembly GCA_013697015.1). GTDB lineage: Bacteria > Verrucomicrobiota > Verrucomicrobiia > Chthoniobacterales > UBA10450 > JACCXL01. Next base: position 7,541 of record JACCXL010000190.1, read on the forward strand.
ATCATGTATTCGGTTGCGCCTAGACCGTAGCCAAGGTTTTTGTCGTCAACGATCGTCAACATGATCACCGGTATGTCCGCCACCCCGGCCTCAGATTTGAGCGCGGAAAGCACGGCCCAGCCGTCCATTCCCGGCATCATTACATCCAGTGTGATGGCAGCAGGGTGCAATTTTCTGGCCAGACGCAAACCTTCCTGGCCGCTGGCCGCGCAGGCAACATGAAATCCTTTTCGATTCAAAAAGCGCTCGAGAACTTTACGCGTATCCGCGTCATCATCGATCACCAGAACGGTCGTGCCGTCCGCGGCCGCCGCCGCAGTGAGCGATTGCGACTCCACTTTGGCTTCACTATCGGGTTCGCGGACTTCAATCGGCAGCCGGATGACAAAAGTTGAGCCTTTGCCAGGCTCGCTCGTCACGTCCACATCACCGCCCATCATCTGGCAGAAAGTTTTCGTGATGGTGAGACCCAGACCAGTGCCACCAAAATTGCGCACGGTGGAGGCGTCAGCCTGAGAAAATGCTTCAAACACGCGTGCTTGTTCTTCCCGCGTCATGCCAATGCCAGTGTCGCTGACGCGAAAAATGATCCAATCGCCATTGTTCGATCCGACCTCGCGTGCGGCTGCGAGCGTAATTTTACCGTTGTGGGTAAATTTACTGGCATTGCTGAGGAGGTTGAAAAGGGTCTGACGTACTTTGGTCATGTCCGCTCTCATCGCCCCGAGATCTGACGGACAGCGCACCTCGATCGTGTTGGAGTTTTTCTGCGCCAGCAGTTGAACCGTGGTGCTGACATCCTCGAGCAAGGCCGGAATGTCGAAAGTCTCGAGATACAAATCCATCTTGCCTGCTTCGATTTTCGACAAATCGAGCACATCGTTAATCAATTCGAGCAAGTGCCTGCCGGCGCGATTGATCTTCTTGAGATCGGGAATGAAAGCTTTCTGCCCGGAGTCGTCCGCTTCCTCCTGAAGCATCTCGCTGTATCCGATGATCGCATTAAGTGGCGTGCGCAGCTCGTGACTCATGTTTGCCAGAAACTGGCTTTTGGCATGCGTGGCAGCACGGGCTCGTTGTTCGGACTGCACCAATTGCTCATTTACCTCATGCAGCTCTTTTTCGTGCTCCTCGATTTGCGCGAGCATCTCGTTGAAACGGTCGATGA
>JACCXL010000208.1 GCA_013697015.1 Chthoniobacterales bacterium
GCCGAGCCTAATCGCGCCGCGACCTGCAACTTGTAACCAGCGAGAATCGGCATGCCCACTTTCGCCACCACGCCGATCAGAATGCCCCAGGCGCTCTCGTGCGTGTCCGTAATGCGTTTCGCGATAAACAGGCCGTAGGCGGAATTGAACAGGACATACAGAACCAAGGCGTAGAGCGAATAGCCGACCCACTTCGCAGCGCGGCGTTCGACTTCTTCAATCCGGGATGCGCTCGCCGCTCCAATCATCTCGACCTTGAGCCGCCAGAGCAGGACGCTCGCGCTGAAGAGCTCGACCAGACTATCGATTCCGAAAGACTCGAGCAACAGGCTGTTAGACGACCATCCGAGCAGCAGTGAAGCGATCGCTTCTACGGCCATCCAGCCGAGCGTGACGTAGGTAAGCCAGAGCGCAAACCGCAAGTCAGCGGACCGGGACCGCAGTCGAGCGGCCGCATTGGTCATCGCGTCATCCGGTCTCCGAGTGTCGGTTAGCATGCGCTGCGTACGGTTGAAGGATATACGAGAACGGCGCGGCAGGATGGGCCGCCGTTAGGCCGACCGTCGTTTCGTCTCAAAACTATGCGCAGCACGTTTCGCCAGCCTGAATAGGCGGACACGGCACTGAACCATAACTGCAAAAGACACAGCAATCGCCCGATTTCGGCTTCAGTTTGGCGCCGCATTGCGCGCAGTCGTAATAAAACAGACACGCGTTCGTCGGCATTGTCTCTTCGCTGCTGTTTCCACACTCGGGACACGTGATCACCGATTTTAATACCGGATCTGCGCATTTGTTTCTCTTAGCCGCGATGAGGCGATTCCAGATGGTCGCGACCAGTAAACCCGCCAGACCCAGATAGAGGGCGGGTTGCGACATGGAGACATAAAAGGCGTAAGCCAGGATCGAGGCGCTGATGAATCCCAGAGCGACCGGTCCCCGGCGCCGATGCTCACGGGCGGCCAGAAGCAACCCAATCAGCGCGAGCGCCGCGAACCCTTGGAAGAAATAAAGCACCGCGGTCTCGTAGCGGCCGATTGCGCTCAAGCCGACAGCTGCACTAGCAGCGGCGAAAACGGGGAAGCAGCATGGCGCAGCGATCGATGCCATTGATGCGCCCGCTGATCCGGCACTGTCTAGGAATTGCAAGGCACGATTCACTTGATGAATCTAAACCGAACACTACGCGGTTTCCAATTCCCCGACGAAAGAGTCGGCGTTGAGTTACGCGACGGCGCGGCGAAGTTCGGCCGGTGCGAGATCCGGGTGCGCAACGGCAGCAGGGAAGCGAGGCGCTCCGGTTCGGCGAAGCTCACAACTGATCGAGGTTTTCCGATTGCGGATTTAGCCTCCGCTTCGGAGTCTCTTGCAGCCACTGCCAGAGCCGCCATCAACCGAAGAGTTGGAACTGGTGTAAATGTTGGCGCCCTGCTAATGCGTTACCGGATTCTCTTCGTTCTCGCGCTTTGCGGGTTCGTGACTTCATTCGGCGCGCACATCGTGGCGACCAACTTGCCGCCGTACGCGGAGGCGATCGGCGCAGGCGCTTTCGTGATCGGATTACTGATCGCGGTCTACGATTTCGCGGAACTGTTCGCGAAACCGTTGGCCGGCTTCCTGGCGGATCGACGCGGTATGAAGCTGACCCTGATCGCTGGGCTTATTATCTTCATCCTTGGGTCGCTCCTCTTTCTCGTCGTTAATCCAAAGCTGCTTTTGCTCGTGCGTTTCGTCCAAGGACTCGGAGCCGCCGCCCTCTCCACCGTCTCGATCTCTCTCGTCGCCGAATACTTCGCCGACGGTAGAGGCAAAGCGTTCGGTATCTACAACGCAATCAAAGGCGCCGGCTATGTCATTGCGCCCGCGCTCGGCGGATTCATCGTTCACGGCTACGGCTTCGCGATGATCTTCGTCGTTTCGGCCGCGGTCGGAGTGGTCGCGCTGCTCCTGTGCGGTCTGCTGCCTGCATCGCAGAAGGCTGCGTTACCGGGTGAAGACGACAAAATGACGCTGCGGCAATTTTTCCTCATCTTCAAGGAGCCGCGGTTACTTCCGATCTACGGCGTCATCGTGATCAATATGTTCATGGTGGGAATTCTCTTTGGCTTTCTGCCAGTCTACCTGCACGGCATCGGCTACACGCCGCTCGCGTCCGGCACGTTGGTCAGCGTTGCGACGTTCAGCTATTTGCTCGTCCAACCACTCGCCGGCTATCTTGCCGACAAAGTCGCAATTCAGACGACGGTTGTTGGAGGTCTGCTTCTCGCCGCGCTCGCAATCATCGCGGTCACTTTCGCTTCCGGCGCGCCGCTGATTGGAATCGTGATCGCCGCAGGGATCGGCGTCGGCACCGTCTGGACGAACAGCGACGCCCTTGTCAGCGCGCTCGCTCCGAAACGCCAGCTCGGCGCGAGCATCGGGGCTGCGCAATCATTCAAAGAATTCGGCGACATGGTGGGCCCGCTTTTAATTGGACTGCTCACCCAGCTCTTCGGTGTCCAGACCGGTTTCATAACCTGCGGTTGCCTCGCGTTAGTCGCGTTGGTCTTGCTTCGGCGACTTCACCCAGCGCAACTCGAGTCATAGCTGCCAATGAATAGAGCGTTACGGAGAGGACTGCTTCGCCTTTGAATTCCGACGGATTCGACCCGAGTGAGTGTTAGGCGGCATGGCACCGCGTTTACTGGAAGCGGTTGCAAGAGTCTGTAACAGCGAGCTGCGCCTTCCGGAGAGCGATCCGGCGCGGCGAAGGACGAGCCTGTAGCCGGGATCGCCGATCCCGGCCCACAACCGCCGGAGATGTCACCGAGCGTGCGGATCTTCGGGAGCACGTGCGTGATCCTCCCGCCTAAGTTCGTGCGGCGGATCGTCCAGTAGATCCACGAGCGCGCCGGCTCGCTGCCGTGACAGCGCTCCCGCGCCGATCGTAAACATTTCATCGCGATCAGGCTGGAAAAGTTTCGGACCTAAACGGCCCGGTCGGCACATGGCTCGGTGCCTAACAAATACGCAAGCGCAAAAATCGAGCAAAGCGACGCGCTTGCAGCCGGCGTCCGCTCAACCGACCGCTGCAGCAGTGAGATTGTCCTCGCGGGTGAAAGATCGCGAAATCGGATGCGGCGCAACAGAAAACCCCCGCCGGGTTTGAGCAGCGGGGGCTCTGTTGCTTTACTACTCTTGCGCGGTTATTGCGCGCAGCAGCCTGATCTGGCCAGGCAGCAGGCCCCGCCGTCGCAGCAATCAGCCGAACGCGACGTTGCGTTTGCTGAGCCGACCAGCGCCAGAGCTGCAATGATCATCAATAGGTATTTCATAGAATCCTCCTTTGAATGTTCCTTCTCCTCGCCCGCGAGATACGGGACAAGCCGACGCGTTTAACTAACGAGAACGC
>JACCXL010000222.1 GCA_013697015.1 Chthoniobacterales bacterium
CACTCGGCGACCTCGAGCGCGTTCCCGACAGCACGGCCGAGTGGTTCGTCCATCAAACTGAGGAGGTACGACATCTGCACGTTCATGAGCTCGCCGACCTTTTGCATGGATGCCGCGAGCTGTTCCGCTTCCGCGCGCGTTTTCATGAATGCACCCGCGCCGAATTTCACGTCGAGCACGAGACGATCGAGATTCTCCGCCAGCTTTTTGCTCATGATGCTGGCGACGATCAAAGGTTGCGAAGCCACTGTCCCGGTCACGTCGCGCAACGCGTAGAGGCGCTTGTCGGCCGGGCAGATGTCGGCGCTCTGACCAATCATGAAAACCCCGATCCGCTCCAGCTGCGCCAATGCGGCGGTCTGCTCCAGATTCACGTTGAACCCCGGGATGCTTTCGAGCTTGTCGAGCGTTCCGCCGGTGATCCCAAGGCCGCGGCCTGAAATCATCGGCACCCAGACGTCATCGCAGGCCAGCAGCGGCGCGAGCACAAGCGAAACTTTGTCGTCCACGCCGCCGGTGGAATGCTTATCGACCTTTGGCGGCGAGTCCGCGGGATAATGGAGAACGCGTCCGCTCCGCATCATTGCCTCCGTGAGGTGTTCCGTCTCGGCCGCTGTCATGCCGCGAAAGAAGACGGCCATTGCCCACGCGCTAATCTGATACTCGGGGATCTCGCCGCGCGTAAATCCAGCGATCAGCGCCTGAATCTCACCCGCGCTCAGCTCCGCGCCGTCGCGCTTCTTTTCGATGAGCGAAGGGACGTGCATCAGCCGTTCGCCTTGCAGTGCGGGAAGTAACGAAGTCCCGATTGACTGTCGCGCCCATGGCTGCCGCCGATCTCGAGGCGCGCGGAATTTTCGGGCCGCGCATTTTGAAGCAGAGGGCGCAAGCCTAACGAGGTCGGCGTTGGCAAACTGAGCGTAGTATCCGGCGCGAAGAGATGGCCGAGGGTGTTGGCCCCTTCATCGCCATAGGCAGCGGCGTCAAGCGCGTTCCCAGTTTCGACGCTATCGAGGACGACCAGCAGCGCGCGCACGGATTGGGAGAAAGTTAAATTGTTGAATCGTTACAAAGCTAGATCGGCAACAACTGGTGATCCGACAGACCGGACCGATGTAACGTTGTAACATTTTTAACGTTTCACGTCTCTACAATCCGATCGGGTGCCATGCGGTTTTCATTTCGACCGTATCGAGAATCCAATAGGGATTTTCCGCTTGCATCGTTCGCCAATCGGCTGGCTTGAGCTGACGCGGAACATATCGTTTCACGTTGAACCCGCCGCCCCGCTGCAGTTCGCGTCCGATTGCTGCGTCACCACTCGCATCGACGATCGCATTCGTATCCATGTGACTGGCGAAATGCGGCGCAAGCTCCGTGCGATTTCCGGTCAAAATGTTAACCACGCCGGCGGGCAGATCACTCGTCGCGATCAATTCCGAAAACGTCAGTGGGACGAGCGGCTGGGTGGTTGATCCGAGAATGACGCCGGTGTTGCCCGAAAGGATGATCGGCGCCAGAACTGAAACGAGCCCGAGCAGCGCCGGCTCGTCCGGGCAGAGAGCCACGACCACGCCCGTCGGTTCGGGAGTCGTGAAATTGAAGTGCGAACTGGCGACCGGATTCACGCTCCCAAAAAGCTGGGCGAACTTGTCCGTCCAGCCGGCGTAATGAACAAGCCGGTCAATCGAGAGGCCGGTTTCCGAGCGCGCGACGGAAGCTTTCGCGCCATGCGCGCGCCGCAATTCGGCTTCCAGTTCACTGCGCCGCCTTTCCAGCATCTCCGCCGTGCGATAGAGGATTTGTCCGCGCAGATAAGCGCTTTGTTTCGACCAGCCAGCGACAGCCGAGCGCGCGCTGGTGACGGCGTCGCGGAAGTCTTTGCGGGAAGCGCGACAGTAGTTTGCGATCACTTTTCGATCGCGGCCGGCGGCGGGATCGACCCGGCCGCTCTCGCCGCGCACGAATTTCCCACCGATGAATAGCTTATAGGTCTTCTGGACTTCGAGACGTGATTCGCCGGTGCGCACGAAGTCACGATTGCGTAACGAGTCAAAAAAGAAAATGCTAATCGGCGCGCAACCATTTCATGGATAAACCGGCGAACATTTTCGGCACGAGACCTCGGCTCCCCTGGTCTGATCGGGATTGCGCAACGGCGGAACTGCGCACGCGATGAAGAAATTACGCGTTGGAGTAGTAGGTGTTGGCCATATTGGCAAAAATCATGCGCGGCTTTACGCAGATTTGGTGCCGGCGCATTTTACCGCGATTTTCGATACAGATCGCGCCAAGGCAGAAGAGTTGGCGGCCGAGTTTGGCGTCGCCTCCGCGGGATCGTTGGCAGACTTTGCCAAGCAAGTTGACGCCGCTTCCGTGGCAACTCCAACAAACACTCATTTCGAAATCGCGCACGCGCTCCTCGAGTGTGGCAAACATCTCCTGATCGAAAAGCCGATCGCGGAGAACACGGCCCACGCGAGTGAGCTCGCGCGCCTCGCGACCACGCGAAATCTTGTGTTGCAGGTCGGCCATGTGGAACGATTTAATCCAATTCTCAGCGCGCTCGAGACGCGGCTGACGCGTCCGCGATTTATCGAAGCGCACCGGCTTTCACCCTATCCAAATCGCAGCACCGATATCGGTGTAGTGCTCGATCTCATGATCCACGATCTCGAGATCATCCTGCATCTCGTGCAATCTCCCCTGGAAAAGATCGACGCAGTCGGAGTGCCCGTTCTGAGCCGGGGCGAGGATATCGCGAATGCGCGGCTCCGCTTTGCGAACGGTTGCGTCGCGAACATCACGTCGAGTCGCATCAGTCCAGAGCGGATGCGCAAAATTCGCGTTTTCCAGGAAGACGCTTACCTGTCGCTCGACTACCAGAACCAAAGCGGGGAGATCTATCGTCGCAGCAACGGCAAAATTGAACGTGAAACGGTCGCGATCGAACGTGAGGAGCCGCTGCGCCGTCAGTTAGTCGCTTTCGTTGAATGCGCTAGCACGGGGCGCGCACCGAAAGTTTCCGGGTTCGAAGCAACCGCCGCTCTCGAGCTGGCGGTCGAAATCACGCAACGGATCGAAGCTGGACGCAGTGCCTGACTCCCTCTATTTCGTCGCGGGCGAAACGAGCGGAGACGCGCACGGCGCCGCGCTCATGGCGAAGCTCCGCGAAATGGCGCCGGCGATCGCCTTTCGTGGTCGCGGCGGGCCCAGAATGCAGGCGATAGCCGAAGACGGCTTTGTCAACTGGATCGATTCCGCCGCGGTGGTTGGCTTGTGGGAGGTCCTCAAGCATTACCGTTTCTTCCGCGCCGCCTTTGCCGCCACCCTGCGCGACATCGAACAGCGAGCGCCAGCAGCGGTGATCTTAATCGATTTTCCGGGCTTCAATCTCCGGCTCGCGCGCGCTCTGCGCGGTCGTGCCTCACCTGCGAAAATCATCTGCTACATTAGTCCGCAGGTCTGGGCTTGGAATCGCGGGCGCATTCCGCGCATGGCGCGCTGGCTGGATTTGATGCTCTGCATCTTTCCCTTCGAAGCCGAGCTCTACAATCAGTCCGGGTTACGCACCATCTTCGTTGGCCATCCGATGATCGAGCGCTTGCCGGAGTCGGCCGGGAGAGAACAACGCGATCCTGCCCTGTTCGGACTTTTTCCCGGGAGCAGGGAGCGGGAAGTGCGGAAGCTTCTGCCGGTGATGCTGCGAGCAGCTCGTCGGATCTTAGCAAGAAAACCCGAAGCGCGGTTTGAAATCGCAGCCAGTTCTTCAGTCCTCGCTGACAAGATTGAGCGCATCCTCGCGGTTTCGGACGTCCCATCCGCAAAGTTCCAGGTGCGGACGGGCGAGGCGGCGGCCATCTTCCAGAAGGCTTGGGTTGGGATTGTCGCTTCCGGTACCGCCACGCTGGAGGCAGCCTGTTTTCGAATGCCATTTGTGTTGGTTTACAAGGTTGCCTGGCCGACCTACGTCGCCGCGCGCGCGGTGGTGAAGATAAAGTTTCTCGGGATGCCCAACGTGCTGGCGGACAAGCAGATCATTCCAGAGTTCATTCAGCACGCCGCGCGTCCAGAGAGGATCGCCGCGGCTGTTTTGCACCTCGCGGATGATCTCGCGGCACGCGCACTCGTGGTTTTGCAATTCGATGTCATTGTTTCCAAATTGAGCGGCAGCTCCGCAAGTGCAGCGGCAGCCGCGGCGATCATGGGGGAGATCAACGCTGAAAAATAACGAAAGACAGTGGTGAGAATAACCCGCAAAACGATGCAGGACGCGTTCGCCGAGCTCTTCACCTGATGCAGATCTGGGATATCTCGCGCACGCTCTCACAGCGGCTGGCTCCCTGGCCGGGCGACACCGGATTTTCTTTCGATTTGAATTGGAAAATCGCGGAAGGCGCAGCCGTTAATGTGGGCGCGATTACGATGAGCGTGCACAACGGCACCCACGCCGACGCGGCCTTCCACTTCGAGCGGGATGGCGATGCGATCGAGCGCGCGACACTGGATACCTACATCGGCCCGGCGGTCGTCGTCGATGTTGCGACCGCTGGAGCCTCCATCGGACTGGAACACCTCGCGTCGTGTGAGCGCGATCTGCGCGGCGCGGCGCGCTTGCTCTTAAAAACGGGTGCGTGGCCGGACAGCACCGTGTTTCCGAGTTCCTTCCCAGTGATTCAAACGCTCGTTGCGGAGTGGATGAAGTCGCACGGAGCAAAACTGCTCGGAGTCGATGTTCCGTCGGTTGATCTAATCGACTCGAAGGATCTTTCTAACCACCACGCGCTGGCCGCCGCCGGCATCGCCATCCTCGAATCTCTCGATCTGAGCGCGATCGAGCCGGGAGTTTACAATCTTTCCGCCTTGCCCCTGAAAATCGAAGGTGGTGACGGCGCTCCGGTCCGCGCGATTCTCTGGCGCGAATAAGCCACGACAGTTTTATGGACGGGACGGCGCCGACAGGATTGCTCGACCGACGCAGCACAGCGTGGATCCTGGCGCTGCTCGCGTTGTTCCTCTTCTCGATCACGAATCTGCCGTGGCAGCTCGGCGATTACGATCAAGCGAAGCAAGCATTTACCTCTCTCGAAATGGTGCGGGACGGCGATTGGTTCTACCAGCGCACGCCTAACGAGTTTGTGGCGACGAAGCCACCCGCTGTTGGCTGGGTTTCCGCCGCAATCTACGAGCTCTGTCGCTCGTGGGACCTGGCCTGGCGGTTGCCTTCACTTCTGGCTGCCGTGCTTTTGATGATGCTGCTGGCGCGCTTTGCGCACCGTGCCTACGGCCCCACGGCCGCGCTGCTCGCGGCGGCGGCCTGCGCTTTCAATCTGATGACGCCACGTTTGGCCACCCTCGTGCGCACCGATATGCCGCTCGCCCTCGTGATTTTCCTCTTGGGTGTGACAATCTGGGAGCGAATTCGAGAACGCCAGAGCTGGGACTCTTCGGCGCAAGGACGGGTGTTTTTGCTGCTCACCCTTTCGATGCTGATCAAAGGACCAATTGTGTTTGCGTTTCTGCTTCCCGGAGTCGTTTTGTTCCAGCTGCGCGGGAAGAAGTTCCGGCAAAACGCGACTGCCTGGTTCGGCTTCTGGCCGTGGCTGCTCGCGCTCGCCGTTTTCGCGCTTTGGACGGTGGGAGGCATCCTCTTCGTGCACGGCTTCTTCGACCAGGTGGTCCTGCGCGAGTTCGCCGGTCGCTTTGACGGCGAGACGCATCGCGCCCAGCCGATCTATTTTTATTTTCCTCATCTGCTGCATAAATTTGCGCCCTGGAGTTTGCTTGTGATCGGGCTCGCGATCGCCAGGTGCCGCGGCACGAAAGTACGAGAAGCGTGGCGCGGAATGTCGCCCGAGACCTACTGGCTGCTGTGCTGGAGCCTCGGCGGATTGATCGTGATGTCCGTCGTTCCGTCCAAGCGCGTGGATCGGATTTTCCCGGTCGTTCCGCCGCTTTGCCTGTTACTGGCGGCGCAATATGCTGAAGCGTGGCGCGATCAATTCGTGCGAATACGGGCGCAACGCTGGTGCACGGTAGCGGTCTGTTTCGCCGGCATGTTCACGTTCGCGTATTCGGTTTGGAAAGTGCACGAAGGCCTCCAAAAACCGGATGAGCTGGTGCCGTTCGCTGAAGCCGTTCGCAAGGAGGCAGCGCTACGCCGTTGGCAATACGAAGTGATGCGGGGGCGGGATGAACGGCTCCTCGTTTACCTCCGTCGCAGCCGTTACATCGGGCCGGAAACCGCCGCGGACGATTGGACGGCTGGAAAGCTCGATGCGATTGTCGTGCCTAACGACCAGGTGCCGCGCATGCTTCATGACCTGCCGGGCTCCGTGCCGGCACGCATCGACTTCACCGGCATGCGGCAGAGCCCGGTCGTCAAATATATCGTGTTAAAGAAATCGGCGCCTGCGCTGGGTGAGATCGAGCGGGAAAACCGTTCTCGACTTGCAGCGTTCCATCGTTAGCCTCGACAGGGAAGCGATGGAGTTTCCCCGGACAGAGATCGAAACACTGTGGTGTCCGTGGCGGGTTGAATATTTCGAGAAGGAGACGCCGAATCGCGATTTCCTCACGGAAGCAGCTCGGGCTCACGACGACGCGGCCCATCTCGTCGTCGCGCGCCGGAAGAATTCCTTCCTCCTGATGAACCGCTATCCCTATGCGGTCGGGCATCTCCTGGCGGTGCCTTATCGTAAGACAGCGGAGATCGAGTCTCTGGGAGAGAATGAAGTTGGTGAACTCTGGGCGCTCGCGGTCCATGCACAGCGCCTGCTCCGCATCACGATGAAGGCGCAAGGGTTCAACATTGGTCTCAATCTCGGTAAATGCGCCGGGGCCGGTGTGCCCGATCATTTGCACCTCCACATTGTGCCGCGTTGGAACGGGGACACGAATTTCATGCCCGTTCTCAGTGGCACTCGGATGCTTTCCGAAGGGCTGCAGAGTTTGTATGAGAAGTTGATTGCTGCGCAGACACGCATGGCGGAGGAGGCGGCGACGCCAGCCGTATGACTTCGTGGGTTGATCCGCCTCCGCCGCAGCGCGGAATGGGATGTTTTGCGAAGGGCTGTTTAACTCTGCTCGCTCTCGGCGTCCTGCTGGTCGCCGCATTTGTCGGCGGCAGTTACTGGGCCGCGCGGCACCTTCGAGATCATTATTCGGCGCCGTCCTCCGCGACGCTGCCGCCGAGCACTCTCACGCCGGAAGAGATCGAGCAAACACGTTCGCAGTGGGACGCCTTCACCAGCGCCGCCGATCGTCATCGCCGCGCGCGTATTGAGTTAACGGCCGACGAGGTCAACGCGCTCATCGCCTCAGAGAACGATTGGCGGGGCAAGGCTTTTGTCACCATCGACGGCAGCGTCGCGCACGCGCGGTTGAGTATTCCGATCGGCGAAATTTCCTGGCTAAAAGGCCGCTTTCTGAATGGCGAATGCACGGTTCGCCCCGCTCCGAACCGAAATCCCGCTGAGGCGAAAATCACCGAGATCGCGTTGATCGGAAATCACGTTTCCGATGACGTGCTCGACTACCAAATGTTTGGCTGGAAATCGATCCGCAGCGTGATCGCTCACTGGTGCGAGGAAAACGACATCAGCCTGTTCGATATCGCGGACGGCAAAGTGATTTTGGAAACCAGCGGCCGCGAATGAATCGCTATTGCATGATTTCGCGCACAAAGACGTTGAGCTGGCCGTCCGATTGCTTTCGCACTTCGGTGATCTCGTAGGGGCGGGCTTCGTCGCGCGTGACGGTCGCACCGCGCGGCGGCGGCGTGTAACCGGCGGGGAACTCGACGATGATTCGAGTAGAACTGGCACCACTTCCAAAATGCAGAACGGAATCGGTCAACCTCGTCTTCGGTCGCAGAACAGCGCGATTTGCTTCCGCGAAATTTACCACGAATTGGCCTCGTAAATAAACGCGTTCGCCGGCTAACCCGCGCTCGGCCACGTCTCCCAGATCCGAGGTCGCGATCAGGCGCCCCGCCGGCATTCGCCCGGGCGGATATGTCTTCCAGCTGCCTCCACCGGCCGTTGACGCGAGTGCTTCACCGGTGACAGGCTGCGCCGCGGCGGGCTGAACGCATGGCGACGAAACGGGCACGGCGGAGGCCGGAGCCGGCGTTGCGACATTCGCGGTCGCTCGACTGCCGGCAGAGGCGGCGGGGGGAGACAAGACTGGCGCGGGAACGCCCTTCTGATCCTTCGCCAGTTTACCACCTTTCGTGGGCGTCGCCTTCACCGCGGGAGGGAGTTGTTCCGGCGGAGCCGCTGCCACTTTAGGTGTTTCCACCGGAACTGCGGGCTCCACGTGAATAAGCGCATTTTCCGGCGGCGGCGGTGCTGCCGCCGGTGGCAATCCCGCGATTTGAACGCCGGGTCCGCTTGGCGTAATCCGCTCGCGATAGCTGTCGTAATGAATCTGCGCGGCACGGCGCGCGTCGTCTTTAAAAACAGGCCAGCCGGCAGCGAGATTCAGATCGGCCGGTGGTTCCAGAGTGAAGGTGCCGGTGCCGCGCGTAACCGTGTAGCTTCCATAGAGCAGGGGCATCGCCGTGATGAGCGTTCGCCCGTCCGGTAACCGGTCCGCATGCACGACAGCGGACAAATCGTGCGTGCGTTCCAGTTTCAACTCGAGACCCATCGCGAGTGTTTGCTTCATCAGCGGCACGGCGTGCGAATCGGCGGGATAGACATGTTCCAGCAGCAAATCGCCTTGATCGACGGCGGTCGTCAACGCGACCATGCCGGTCGTGAAAACGTCCTGCGGCGTCAGTTCGCGCGCTTCCATGATGTTGAAACGACCGATGACGTAGGGGACTAGGCCGCGCACCTGCTGATAGTTGCGGATGTAATTGCGTGCGAGTTCCGCGTTTATCTTCGCCAGTTCGGTGGGGCGTATCCCATTGTAGCGATCATAGAGCTGCTTTGCGTTGAGAAATTCGCCCGCGGGCGCGGCCGTCAGCTCGAAGCGTTTCGCCGGATCTACCTTGTGCAGCTTCTTGAGAATCCGATAACTCTCCGGCC
>JACCXL010000246.1 GCA_013697015.1 Chthoniobacterales bacterium
ATGCAGCGCCGTGCCAGAATCGAGAGGCTGCGGGACGGCGCGATCTGATTGCACCAAGCCATCGCGCATCATCACGTTACGAAACGCGTAGGAGGCAATGTCCGGCTCGTGCGTCACCATCACGATCGTGATTCCGCGCCTATTCAGTTGCTGGAATATTCCCATTATTTCAATGCCGATGCGGCTGTCGAGATTGCCGGTCGGCTCGTCCGCCAGCAGCACTTCCGGGTCATTGACCAAAGCGCGCGCGATGGCAACTCGTTGTTGCTGGCCACCGGAAAGCTGGCTCGGGTAATGATTCAACAAACAGTGGCCGCGAGGTTACGGTAATTCGCCGATTGTCGGACGCAGTTGACTTGCCCCTGCCTGCTGGATGAGAACTTCGCATGCGCCGTTATCTCGAGATCTATGGGATCATGCTGCGCAACTCACTCATCCGCGAGATGAGTTTCAAAGCGAATTTCGTCCTCTGGTTGATCGTCGAGGTGCTTTGGTTCTGCGGCCAGATTTTTTTCTTCAGCATCATCTTCGGTCAGGTTGATCGAATCGGCGACTGGTCAAAATGGGAGGTCGTGCTGCTCGTCGGCACCCACCAGATGATCGCGCAGCTGTTTCAGGCGTTCTTCTTCGTGAACATCTCCAATATTCCGGAACTGGTCCGAACCGGTAAGCTCGATGCCTTGCTCGTTCTGCCGATTGACAGTCAGTTCGCCGTCTCCTCCAGGCAATTCGGCCTGGATAGCGTGCTGAACGCCTTGCTGGGCGGAGCGGTGGTTCTCGTTTCTCTCGCTCGCCTGCACATTGTTCCGAGCGCGGGCGCGGTTTTGCTCTACCTGCTAGCGCTTGGCTTCGGGGTGGCCATACACTACTCGATCATGCTAACGCTGGCGGCGGTCAGCTTCTGGATCGTTCGTGCACAGGGCCTCGTTTACGGCTATTTCAACTTCATCCAGATCGCTCGATATCCCGACGTCATTTTCCCGCGGCTCTTCCAGTTCGTTTTCGGTTGGATCATACCGGTAATCATCGTGGCAAATATCCCGGCCCGTATCCTCATCAAGCAGCTCGGCAATCCCGGATGGCTCATGCTCCATCTCGTCATCGCCGCTTCCGCCGCCTTTTGTCTGGCTCGCGTTTTTTGGCGGTTCGCGCTTCGGCATTATGGGAGCGCGAGCTCTTGAAGGACCTCGCAAAGCGGTCGCAAAAAAGGTCGTTTTTGACCGGCAAAACTCCCCTTGCGTGCCGGGAGAAATGCCCTTAATTAAGCATCCGCTCGGCGCCCTGCTCTTGAGGGCGTCATTTCAATTTATGGCCAGCACCAACAAGAAGGCTAAGAAGAAAGGCGCTAGCGTGAAGCCCGTGAAAAAGGCTGCTGCTAAAGCCCCGAAGAAAACTCCTGTCAAAAAGGCTGCGTCTGTCCGGCCCGCCAAGAAAGCCCGCAAGGTCGCCCCTGCGCCGAAAGCGTCGGCGCTGCCAAGGAAGAAGGGTTCGGAGAGCGAGACGAAAAGGATTCTGGCCAACAATCACAAAGAGCGCCGGCTGGATCCTTTCACCCGCGGACAAAAAGACAAGCTGCTGCAGCTGCGGGACGCGATGGTGGATTCCATGGCCGGAGTGGCTCAAGACACACTGCGCTCGCGCGCGGAAGGAAGCGAAGCCTCGGCTTTCGGAATGCACCAAGCAGATGCGGGCAGCGATGCCTACGATCGCGATTTTGCGCTGAGTCTGCTTTCGCAAGAACAGGATGCGCTCTACGAGATCGACCAGGCCCTGAAACGGATCGAACTCGGTACCTATGGCGTCTGCGAGATGTCCTCAAAAGCCATTCCGCATGCTCGTCTCGAGGCCATCCCGTTCGCCCGCTTCACGGTCGAATGTCAATCACAGCTCGAGAAGCAGAATAAAGCCTCACGCGTGCGGCAGTCCGTCACTTCGCTCTTCGGCCTGACCGACGAAGAAGGCGGCGAGGGCGAAGAAGAAGAGGCCAAGCCCGAGGATACGAAGGAATAGGAAAGCGTATGGCCCAGGAAATCATTACCCTCGAGTGCACGGAGGCGAAGGCGCTCGGCCAGCCTGCGTCGCGCTACATGAGCTCCCGCAACAAGAAAAGCCCGCGCACTCCGAATCGGCTCGAGAAAAAGAAATACAATCCGTTTTTGAAACGGCATACATTGCACCGCGAAACCCGCTAATCACCGATGCAGCCGAAAACCGCCAAACGCCGTTCCGCTTTCCGTCGCGCCAACCGCACCATGCCGCGGCGTCGCATCGATATCGCAACCGAAGCGATCGATTACAAGAACCCGGATCTTCTGAAAAAGTTCGTGACGGAAAGCGGTAAGATCCTGCCGCGTCGAGTTACCGGCATGCCAGCCCACATGCACCGGAAGATCACGCGTGAGATCAAGCGGAGCCGGTCGGTTCTGCTGATGAAGTAATGGTAGTGGCCGCCGTCTCGGCGGCAGAATTCCGACTAAACGCCGGCCTCGCGATTCAGAATTTCCGCCGTGCGCTCCATTTCCGCGGGCGTATTATAAAAATGCGGACTAACACGCAGCCAGCTCTCACCGGCGCGAT
This sequence comes from Chthoniobacterales bacterium, assembly GCA_013697015.1. Lineage (GTDB taxonomy): Bacteria > Verrucomicrobiota > Verrucomicrobiia > Chthoniobacterales > UBA10450 > JACCXL01. The sequence goes on from JACCXL010000246.1 coordinate 2,578, forward strand.
CAAACCGGAGTGAAATCACAACGCCATTTTCGCGCAAAGCCCGCGCCAATTTCTCCGTCGCAAGTCGGCGATGACGAAACGTGAGAATACCCGCGCGGTTCTTTTTTTCCTCCGACCCGAGAAACTCAAAATCAGCGGTGCGCTCCCTGAGCATCGTGTCAGCGTTAAAATCCGCTCGGAAATTTTAGCCTGGCTGATTTCCAACAGAAGTTCGACCGCCGCGCGTAGTCCTGCGATCGCGCTGTGGTTGTAAGCGCCCGGTTCAAACTTCTGTCCGCCGGCCGCGTAAATGATTTCGCGTTGGGCGATGAAATTCGGCGACTCCACATTCCAACCGCCGATCGCCTGCGGTCGCAAGGCATCGTGCCGGTTTTTTTTGACAAACAAAACTCCCGCGCCGGACGGGCCGAGAATCCACTTCTGCGCGCCGGCGCTGAGAAAATCCACGTTGTCCAACTCGATCGGAAACGCTCCGAGCGTTTGAATGGCGTCGAGCGAAAACAGAACGTCGCGTTCGAGGCAGAGTGCGCCGATCGCGCCGGCATCGATCTGATAACCGCTGATGTAATTGGCGCTCGCCAGCGCCACGAGCTTCGTGCGTTTCGTCAGTGCCCGCTCGACGATTTCCGGCGTGATTTCGCCGACGCGCTTCGTTTCCAAGAGCACGACCTTCACCCCGTGACGTTGCAGCGCGAGCCACGGATAGACGTTCGCCGGGTAATCGTCGAGATAACAAACAACCTCGTCGCCTGCCTCCCAATCCAGACCGTTCGCGATCGTGTTCAACCCACTCGAAGTCGGTCCGGTGAACGAAATCTCCTCCCGCTGCGCGCCGAGAAGCCGCGCAACCGCGGTTCTCGTCTCCGCGATCGATGCGAGTTCTTGGTCAAATTGTCGCTCGTCGGTGGCAGCGCGCTCGATCGACGCGCGCATCGCGTCGGCCACCCGCCGCGGCAACGGCGCTTCGGCAGCATGAGCACAATAAATCTTGCGCGCGCAAATCGGAAACTCGCGCCGGCGCAAGTCTTCGTCCGCTTCGAGATCGGCGATCACATTTTTTTTCGCGTGCGCTCGCCTTGCTCGATCAATTTCCAAAATTCACGCGTCTCTCTCAGTTGCTCATCCTCGCCGGTGGGCAGCTTGCTGCGAAAAAGGAAATCGCGAAACGTGTTCTTGTGCAGCACGCGATGAATCTTGATGCCCTCGGCCGCCTTCTCGAAATAGATGCGGTACTCTTTCGCACGGTAGCGATAAAGTTTCTTTCCCTCCCGCTCAATGACGCCGAAGCGATCCCCGTCCAGCCGCCCCAAGTCTTCGGGAAGAACCTGAAACTCCGCCAGCAGATCTAATTGCAACGCTTTGGGGAGAGCCGTCATCTCGGCCGCGCTCATCTCGTTGAAGATGATCTGGAACATCAGTTTCAGTGATACACGCGGTGAACGCGCGCGCCAATCCCGGTGAAAATTTCCCACGCGATGGTGGAGGCGCGAGTGGCCAGCTCCGACGCCAGGATTTCGTCGCTGCCCTGGCGCCCGAAGAGCACTGCTTCGTCGCCGACGCCCACGCCGGTCAAATGCGTGACATCAACCATGATCAAATCCATCGTGACTCGACCGAGCACCGCACATCTGGTGCCTCGGATGAGCACTTCGGCGCCGCGATTTGAGAGTGCCCGTGGATATCCATCCGCATAGCCGACGCCGAGCGTGGCCACGCGCCTGGGACTTCTGGCGGTAAACGTTCTGCCGTAGCTGACGGTGGCACCGGCGGGCAGATCACGCACCAGAACGATGCGCGCTTTAAAAGTCATCGCAGGTTTCAAAACCGACTGATGATCCGCTAACGGCGCGATCCCGTAGAGCATCAGGCCGGCGCGCACGATATCGTGGGCGTGCTCGGAAAATCCGAGCACGCCAGCGCTCGGCAGTGCATGCGCGCGATATGGTCGCGCATCGACAGCTCGAAGCCGTTGCACCACCCCAGCAAAGCGCTGCAGCTGTTCACGCGTGAATTCTGCATCATCATCCGCGGAAGGCAGATGGGTTGAGACGCTATGGATCTCAACGCCCGAAAGACCAGCGATCGCGCTGATCTCAGTAATGGCATTTCGTTCCGCAATCCCCATTCGTCCCATACCCGTGTCTAGAACAAGGTTCAGAGCCGCGAATTGACCGCGGGAGTGGCGGCTGAATTCGGCAGCTTCTTCATGACTCGAGACCGACGCAATGAAACCTCGCTCGACGATCTCGGCTCGCTCGGCGGGCAGCGCCGGGCCGAGAATCAGGATCGGATGGGGAACGACCTCTCGACAGGTGTTGGCTTCCTCCAGATTTGCCACCCCGAAGATTCCAGCTTCATCCGCCAGACACTGCGCCACGCGAGCCAAGCCATGGCTGTAGCCATTCGCTTTCACGACGGCCAGCAGTGTGACTTCTTTTCCGATCCGCTCGCGGGCGGTAACAGCGTTGTGACGAATCGAGGACAGATCGATCTCAGCCCAGCAGCGAAAGTTATCGGTTTCTATCATTTTCCAGACGAGAGCCGCATTGCCGGACGTGGAATGGTGATGTGTGGATCCCGCAAATAGATCGGTTCCAGATTCTCCGTCGCGATATAAACTAACGGATGTTGGTTCGCGAGAAGAGTGAGACGCCGCGCGCACGGGTAAGCGACGAGAGCCTCCGGAAAATGTTCAAGCGGCGTTGAGCTGTAGAGCGGAAGTCGCGAGGCAGCGAGGTGCGCGCGCATTTCCTGTTCTGGGAAAAGCGCCGGCCCGTCAACGCAGCGACCTTCCACCACTCGGGCGCAGAAGAAACTATCGCGC
>JACCXL010000252.1 GCA_013697015.1 Chthoniobacterales bacterium
GCTCGCGCCCGCGCACAAATCAAATCCTTTCCAGATGATTCCAGCGGTGGATTACAAGGATTCTGGACCGAACCTCGCCAACAACGACGAAGAGAAGAGCGATGATGCCAACGCGAGCGACGCGCAAATGGCTAATGCCGGCGACCAACCTGATGTCGAGCAGGAGGCCGATGCCGACGGTAGAGTCGCGAGCCAGCAGCGGCGGGTGGCACGCGCCATTCCAGTGGGGCCTCCGCCGCCTCAGCGGAAACCCAACTTTTTCGAGCGGCTTTTTGGATCCCGGCGCCCTGCGCCCCAACCTACTCCCGCGCCGGTTCGGCGCGCACCCCATCGTCCCGGATTTTGATCAGGACCCAGCCAAATAGCTTTGTCTCATGATCGCGAAAGACCTTCCAGTTTATGATCGAAAAAGTGAAAAAGATTTTAGGCATTCCAGTGCGCAAGACGGGCAACAAGCTCGTCATCAGTGTCGAAAAACTCGAGCGGCGCGTGGCGCTACTCGAGAATGGCCGGCTTGAGGAATACAGCGTCGAGCGCAACAGCTCGCGCAACATTGTTGGCAGCGTCTACAAGGGTAAAGTCAAGAATATCGAGATGGGGTTGAAGGCGATGTTCGTTGACATCGGTTTCGAGAAAAACGCCTTCCTCCATTTCTGGGACGCCATTCCAGCCGCGCTTGATAGCGGAATCGAAGAGATCGATCGCCCGACCAAACGCGGACAGAAGAAGCGTGTCACCGCCAAAGACATTCCCGATATCTACCCTGTAGGTTCTGAGGTAATCGTGCAGGTCACGAAGGGCCCGATCGGCACCAAGGGTCCTCGCGTCACGACCAATCTGAGCTTCGCCGGCCGCTATCTGGTCTTGATGCCGTTCAGCGAGCGGAGCGGCATCTCGCGCAAGATCGAGAATCCCAAGGAACGCGAGCGCCTGCGCAAAATTCTGCGCGAACTCGAAATTCCGGAAGGTATCGGCGTGATCATCCGGACTGTGGGCGAAGGCCAGCGCGCTCGTTATTTCGTGCGCGATCTGCGGGTTTTGCTCGATCAGTGGTCAAAAGTGGAGGAGGCCATCAAAGACCACCCGGCGCCGCATCGAGTTTTCGAAGAGCCAGATCTGGTCGATCGGACGGTGCGAGATTTCCTGACCGACGAAATTGATGAAGTAATTTGCGACGACCGCCCCGCCATCGACCGGATGAATGAAATGGTCGGGCAGATTTCGCGCCGGGCTCGCAATCGCATTCAGTTTTACGATGGCGGCACGCCGATTTTTGAGACTTTCGGGATTCAAAAGCAGATTGATGACGCCTTTCATCGGCAAGTGTGGCTGAAGTGCGGCGGCTACATCGTGTTCGATGAAACGGAAGCGCTGGTCGCGATCGATGTGAACACCGGCCGGAACAAAGGCGGACGGGACGTGGAGAAAACGATCTTACAGACGAACCTCGAAGCTGCGGACGAGATTGCGCGCCAGTTGCGTCTCCGGAATGTTGGCGGTCTGATCATTGGCGACTTCATCGATATGAAGAGCCGGAAGGATCAGCAGCAGGTTTACAACCTCATGAAAGAACGGCTCCGGCGCGACAAAGCGAAGACGCACGTGTTGGCGCTCTCCGCGCTCGGTTTGATGGAAATGACGCGCCAACGCGCGCAGGAAAGTCTGAGCGATTCGATCTACGAGAACTGTCCCTACTGCCAGGGCCGCGGGGTTGTGAAAACCAGCATGACAACAAGTGTCGAGCTGCATCGCGCGCTCAATACCGTGATGCGGAAATATCAGGACACGGTGCATGACTTTCGCGTCATCCTTAATCCCGACGTCCTGAAGCGCTTGAAAGAAGAGGACGAGGAACTGCTGGTGGAATTGGAAAGGCGCTACGCTGGTCGCCTGATGTTCCGCGGCGATGCCTCCTATCACCACGAACGTTTCACGGTGACGGACGCTAACAATGGAGCCGAGCTGAAAGCTTAAGAGATGTTTGCAATCTCGCGGCGATGGTGTTTTTGGAGGCGGAGCCCGAAATCCTTCGAGCAAAGAGACGAAGCAGTCGGCCGTCCAGCCCTTCGTCGATGGCACCAGGAACAGCTTCCGCAGGCATGGCGCGCACGGGAGTTAACTTTGCGTTCTAAACCAGCAGCACTGCAGGTTTCAGGGCCGAGTTAACCCCCTTGCATATGAAGCCTCTTCTTTCGTATCCTCTCATTTTGCAGCTTGCGTGGCATCCGAATCGCTTGTAAAGACGTTTTCGGTGTAGGTGCGACCTCCACGGGAGCGCCCGCGCCATCTTAACCAGACAGACGACACCCAACGGAGAAATAAATATGAGAAAACTAATGAGCTGCTTATGCGCAGCACTTGCCTTAACCGGCACGGCCCTCGCGGGCCCGGAGCACTATTCCGGCAAAGAGATGAAGCAGACCACCGCGGCGGCGCCGAGTTGCCCGCAGTGGTATGCGGATAACGAATGGAATGTTAGCTTGTGGGGCACATACGCTTTCACGGGGAACAATTACCGCGAGGATCGCTACCTCGATGTTGACCACGCGTGGGGTGGTGGCGTGGACGCTAAATACTTCTTTGCCCGCTATTTTGGCCTGGGCGTGGAGGGATATGTCCTCGATGCGAACAACAACGGTGGGGATCGCTTCAATACCTTCCGGACTGACGGGGACTCACGTCGCGCTATCGGATCCGTTCTCGGTACCTTCACGTTGCGCTATCCGATACCGTGCACGCGCTTTGCCCCATACGTTTGGACGGGCGGCGGCGGCATTTTCGGGGGTGGTGTGTCGAGCGAAACAGTAATCGATCCAACGACAGGCGACGCGTTCCGGCAGGACGTCCGAGCGAGTAATTCGAAACTGGTCGGCCAGTTTGGTGGTGGCTTCGAAGTGCGCATTACACCGCACATCGGCATCGTCAATGATTTCAGCTGGAATGTTGTCGACGGAACTCATAACAACTTCGGGATGGCACGGTCAGGTGTGAATTTCGCCTTCTAAGACCTTCCGATAAATTCATTAGCGACGCCGGGCGCACTACATGTGTGCCCGGCGTTTTGCTTTTTGCCTGTAACGGGCCGAAACCAAGCCTCGAACGATACAGCTTGCCTCTACAGAGCAGCCCCCGGCTGCGACGCTCACAGGAGGTTTTAAGCGCTGTCGTGCCGCTGAACCGTCCGGGGATTTCTCCTCTGTTGCGTGAGATTTTTTGCTCGGGCAGAGTGCGAACTTTGCCGCCCAGGTTGCACAGGAGCAGGCAGCGCACGACTTTGCTGGCGATGTCTTTTGTTTCCATCGGCAACGGAATTAGCGATTCGAAATCGCTGCGATTGCAGCGGTTCGAGCAGTTGCTCGCTCCGGCTTCCGAGTCCGAGTTTGAGTCGATCGCTCGGACCGCCCGCGCGCTCACGATCCAGAACTTCGGCCGCACGATGCGGTTGTTCGCGCCGCTTTATCTTTCGAACGAGTGCATCAACAATTGTCGCTACTGTGGCTTTTCACGCGACAATCCCATCCTGCGCGTGACGCTCGATCTTGACGAAGTGAAGGCGGAAGCTGCTCATCTCGCCGCGCAGGGATTTCGTCAGATTCTGCTGGTTGCGGGTGAGCATCCCAAATTTGTGAGCAGCTCTTATCTGGCCGACTGCGTCCGCATGCTGGCGGAGCAGTTTGCGTCCGTCTCGATAGAGGTCGGACCGATGGAAACTCAAGAGTATAGGCCACTTGTTTCCGCAGGGGCGGACGGATTAGTCGTTTATCAAGAGACGTACGATCGCGCGATTTACGGCGCGATGCACACCGCCGGACCAAAGCGCGACTTCGAATGGCGTCTGAATTGTCCTGAGCGCGGTTACGCGGCAGGCTTTCGAAAGATTGGCATCGGGGCGCTCATAGGCCTGGCGCCGTGGCGAGAAGAAGCGTCGCTCCTCGCCGCTCACGTTGAATACTTACTCAAACACTGCTGGATGGCGCAAATCTCCGTCAGTTTCCCGCGCTTGCGACCAGCGGCCGGTGGATTTGAGGCGCAATATGAAATGACGGATCGAGAACTGGCTCAGCTCATCTGCGCTTTCCGCGTTACTTTTCCGCAAATCGGGATCGTGCTCAGCACACGGGAATCCGCGCCGCTGCGGGATGCGCTCGCGCCTTTGGGCATCACCACCATGAGCGCCGGCAGTCATACTGAACCAGGTGGATACACCCACCAAGGCTCGGCCACGATTCATCAGACCGTGCGTGGTCGCATCGTTGCGCCGGAATTCTCTCCCGCAGACGATCGAATCGCGACCGGGCAGTTTGAGATCAGCGATGATCGATCGCCAGCAGAGGTCGCGGCGGCCTTGGACCGGTTTGGATTCGATGCAGTTTGGAAAGACTTCGATCAAGCACTTGCCGCCATCTGACAATTCTGCTGAATGGCGAAAGGGTGGATGCCCGGGGCGCGGCCAACGTGAGTGAGTTGGCGGAAAAGTTTCACTTCACTCCGGATTCCATTTTGGTCGAACACAACGGCACGGCTTTGTTTCAGCGCGAATGGGAGTTCTGCGCTCTCCATGAGGGCGACCGCGTTGAATTCGTCCGCGTTGCGGCCGGAGGGTAGTGCGGGGCTGCCGAGGTAGACGGGAATCATCGGCTGAGCGCCAACCGTGTTCCCAGGAACACGAAAAGCGAGCCGATCCCCCGATTCAACCAATCGGCAATCGCTTCGTTGCGACGCATGCGGGTAGCGATTGTGGCGGCGAAGAGCGCAAGCGTGATGCACCAGAGCGTTCCCGTCGTGACGAAGGTCAGACCGAGCACGATAAAAGCAATGATCTTACCGGGCGCCGCCGGATCGATGAATTGCGGAAGAAAGGCCAGAAAAAATAGCGCGACCTTCGGGTTCAGTACATTCGTGAAGATCCCCTGACGGAAGGCGCAGCGT
>JACCXL010000260.1 GCA_013697015.1 Chthoniobacterales bacterium
TCACGGTGCTGCTCTACGAGTTCAAGGTTCAGATCGCGCAATATCTTGCCGGCCTCTCCAACACACCGATGCACACGCTGCCGGATCTGATTGCCTTCGACATCGCGAATTGTCCGGAAGAAATGAAATACTTCGGCCAGGGAGTGTTCGAGGCGGCCCAGGCGACCAGCGGGAATCTGAATGATCCGGCCTATCTGACCGCGAGGATGGATAACCTGGCGTTTGCGCGCGCGCACGGAATCGATGCGGCGCTGCGACGCGACCACCTGGATGCAATCGTCGCTCCGAGCTATAGTTTCGCGTCGTCGCTCCCAGCGGTGGCCGGTTATCCGAACATGTCAATCCCTGTGGGACTGACGCCCGAAGGGAAACCAGCCGGCCTTTGGATGTACAGCGGCTTCCTGCAAGAGCCGAAGCTGATAGCTTTGGCTTACGACCTCGAGCAGGAGATCAAACCGCGCACACAGCCGGCCTTTCTCGGTTTCGTTCCGCCTGAGCCGCCTGATGCCGACATCTGCTCCGCGCTTGCGCCGGCAGCGGCGGCGTCAACGTCGCAGGTGCAGCTCGTCAATGGGAAAGCGCACATCTCGTATTATTTCGGGACCGGAAAGGCGTTCAACCCCTGACGCACGAGGCTTCGGCGGGCAGGCTGTGAAATGGAGGAGGACTTGGCCCGCTACCGGTGAGCTATGCACAGGGTCAACCGGCTGCTGCCGAGGCGGTGAGAATCGTGCGTGGCCCGGGAGATCAATGGCAGCGCAATGCAGGATTAATCTCTTGACCACCGAGTGAGCTTATAAGTCGATCCCCATCGCGGCGGCGCCTGAAATGTCTTCCCATCCCGCGCGCCGCCAGAACGCGCGGCCACGGGCGTTATCCGCTGCAACCAGGATTATCACTCGCTCGATGCCGGCTGCGCGCAGACCGACGAGACATTCGTCCACCAGACGTTTACCCACTCCCAGTCGCTGATAAGCAGGTTCGACCGCGAGATGATAAATGTGCCCGCGCCGACCATCGTGGCCGCAAAGTGCGGCGCCCACGATGACGGACCCTGCTTCTGCGACCGGGCTTAGTTGAGGATTGCGCGAGATAAAGCGCGCGATGTCGTCTCGACAATCACCTTCGGCAACCTCGACACCATCGATCTCACTCCACAGTCGAACGGCCGCCTCGTAATCGGCGATCTCAAACGCCCGGGTTGTAATCGTTCCTTCTGAAATAAGGCAGCTGGCTATTGTTGTTCGCGAGCTGTGTTCAAGTCTGGCTCGTTACACCTTGGGGGAGGGCCATGCGAATCTGTCTCTAACTACGCGAGATTTCGCAGCTACTTCTTGAGCCACTCCACCCGGCCGGTGTCGAGGCTGTAGTAGCCTTCGACAACACGCACCTGATTGACAAGCCCTTCCAGCGTCATGTCCCGGCTGATTTTCGCCGCCATGAGGTCGACGTTTTTTCTGGTCGCGTTCACGAGAATGTCGCCTTCGTCGTCGTGCGCAGCTTGCACGGCCGGAAAGATGTCACGCACAATGTTGCCGATATGGCCAGGCGCTTTGTCACTCGCGACAACAGCTGCAATCGCGCCACAGCGTGCACCGAGATGTTCCACCGCGTATTCAATACTGCCGAGCGCGTAATCGTCGACCAGGTTGCCTGCGGTGCGGATGACGAAGAGGTGCCGATGTTTTGGTCGAAGATTTCGGGAGAAGTGCGGGAATCAGCGCAACCCACGATGATAGCGACGGGATGTTGTGCCTGCGCGGTGGCGGCGCGGCGCGATGCGTTCGGTTCACCGCTACTAACGTTCTGGCTCACGAAACGGGTATTGCCCTCCTAAAGCTGGGCCAGCGCGCCCTCCGCGTCGATGGCGGGAGCTGACTCTTCGGCGGCCGATGCCGAACCGCACAGGCAGACGAACATCACGAGCCGTACAAACAAACGTGGAGCGGTGAGCATAGCGAGTTATTTCTTAACTGAGACGAAGACGACATGCAAGACGATTACTGCGCATAAGTCGAGGGTGACTCAAAGCAGGAAAGTAACCGGTGAGCCCAGACGTCGCCATTCGCGGAGTGGCGGCGTTTGCCCGCGACATGCTGCACGATCCGCGGGGGCGGCGCGGCCTGCTTGCGGCATTTAGCGTCCGTTCGCTGGATTGCGGTTAGGATACGGTGGAACTGGCGGCAGGTCATAGCGTTTCGTTTTCAGGTCCTCCTGGATTTCCTGAATGGCGCGGTCAAGCTGCTGATCTTCACCGTGAAATTCCTTGGCGGGATCATTATCGACCACGATGTCGGGGTCGACGCCATGACTCTCGATGATCCATTCCTTGCCGTCCTTTCCGTAAGGAGCGAACTCCGGTTTGAAGAACTGTCCGCCGTCCGCAAGCGGGAGCGGATCGCGGATGCCAATGACGCCGCCCCAGGTGCGTTTGCCGATCAACTTACCCATACCTAACGACTTGAACCGGTACGGAAAGATGTCGCCATCGGACGCCGAGAACTCATCAATCAAAGTGACCATTGGGCCGAGGAACGCCTGCGGTGGATCGGGCTGCGGCACGCCGTTGCGCGCGATTTCGACCATGACGAGAGTGCGCCGAAGTCGCTCGATGACGAGCGGCGAAACAAAACCGCCGCCATTGCCGCGGACATCGACGATCAGCGCCTTTTTGCGGATCTGCGGGAAGTAGAGCTTGGTGAATTCGTTCAGGCCCGGTTGTCCCATGTCCGGGATGTGGATGTAACCAACCTCGCCACCAGTCTTTTTGCTGACTTCGTCGATGTTCTTCTGCACCCAGGCGAGATAGTAGAGCGGAGCTTCGTCGGCCGTGGGCACAACAGTGATATCACGCCCACCATCATCCGACGGCTTCGAGTTGACCCGCAGGATGACCTGTTTGTCCGCCGTGCCGATAAGCGCGTCGTAGAGGTTGGCCAAGGTGGAAACGGGCGTGCCGTTAATGGCGAAAACATAATCGCCCGGTCGAACGTTCAGGCCGCTCGCGGTGAGCGGCGACCTCGTGTGCTTGTCCCAGTTTTCCCCAGGCAGAATCCGGTCGATGCGGTAAGCGCGCGTAGCCGGATCTCGAGAGAACTCGGCACCGAGTAGTCCGAGCTTGATTCGCGGCGTTTCCGGTCGTTCGCCCCCCCCGACATAAGCGTGGCCGTTGTTTAGCTCCGCAATCAGCTCACCCATAAGATAAGTGAGATCGTTTCGATGATTTACAAAAGGAAGGAGCGCGGCGTACTTATCGCGCATAGCCTTCCAATCGAAGCCGTTCATGTTGGGTGAAAAGAAGAAGTCGCGCATCTGCCGCCAGGACTCGAAATACATTTGGTTCCACTCGGCGTGGCGATCGAGCTGCATGTCGAGCGCAGCTGGTTTAAATTCGTGGTCCTTGGTCTCGAGCTTCTCTTTCGGCAAATCAACAATCGCGTAATCCTTTTTGATCCTGACCAGCATTTTCTTGCCGTCGGCAGTGATCTGGTAGGCGTTCACGTCGCCGAGAACAGTCTCTTTCCGATCTTCCAGACTGTAGACACAGAGGTGCGCTTTCCGGTCCCTCTCGCCGCCCTCTTCGTCGTCCTCGTCTCCCGGGTCGTCCGCCACCGTGCGGCGGAGGTAAAAAATGCGGCCATCGACCATCCGGATGTCGCTGTAATTGGCCGGGGTGATCTCCACACCAGCGATGCGATCGCGAATGCCGTCCAGATCTACCTTCACGATGACCGGCGGCTTCGGCTTCGCATCCTTGCCCTCGCCTTTCCTGTCCTTGTCGTCGTTCTTCTTCGCGTCTCCTTCCTTATCCTTCTTGTCTCCTTTGCCAACTTCATCGCTGCGGGGTCCCAGCGGCGGCTCCGTGTCTTTGGCAAGGGTAACGAGATAGATCCGCTCCATGTCGCGATAGACATTCATAAATTCCCCTTCCCCGAAGATGGGCTTGAAATCGCGCGCTGAGCTAAGCATGAGATACTTGCCATCGTCGCTGAAGCTGACGTTAGTCGACCCATACCAGTCGTCCGTGATAGCGTTCGCTTTCTTATCCGCGGTAGAGGAGAGATAAACCTTAGGCAGTCCGTTCTCTTCGGGTCGGCTCCAGGCGATCCACTGACTATCCGGCGACCAATCATAAGATTGAAATTCCCCGAATTTGTCCTGATCCACCTGGGTAACTGCTTTTGTGGCGACGTCCACGTAACGCAGTCTCTGCAGACGATCGGCCCAAAGCAGCTTCTTGCTGTCGGGCGACCAGATCACCTGGTAATAGTAAGTATCGGCGCCGTTCGTGACCTGTTGGGGCTGGGCTTTGCCATCCTGTGACCGCACGTAAAGCTCGTTCTCGCCGGTGGCGTCCGAGTTGTACGCGATCCATTTACCGTCGGGCGACCAGACCGCATTGCGTTCGTGCGCATTTGAGCTCTTCGTTAAGTCGCGCGGTGTGCCCTGTTTTGCCGGAACGGAGAAAAGATCGCCTCGCGCAACAACGGCGACACGCTGGCCGTCCGGCGCGAGATTGGCGGACTCGATATGCTTCGACGCATCGACCAAAGCAGAGCGCCCGGAGGCGAGGTCTTCCTTGATCTCGATCGGCACCGCCGCTGCCTGCCCGCTGGCCAGATCGTAGCGCCAGATCTGTCCGGCTTGCTCGAAGACAATCGCGTCCTTGCCGATCGACGGGAACTTGATGTCGAAGTCCTTAAAAGTGGTGAGCTGCCTGGTTTCCTTGTTCGCGAGGTTGGTCGAGAAAAGATTCATTCGGCCGTCGCGATCCGAGATAAAATAGATGTGGTTGTCCGGTCCCCACATTGGGCAGATATCCTGCCCGGGATCATTGGTTAGGTTCTCTATCTTGCCCGTCTTGAAATCGTGGATCCAAACGTCATCCGACATGCCGCCGCGATAATGTTTCCAGGTGCGGAATTCGCGGAACACCCGGTTGAACGCCATCTTCGAATCGTCCGGCGAAAAAGAGGCGAATCCGCCCCGTGGGAAGGGCAACTGCTGCGGCAGTTCGGCATCCAGACCGACAGTGTAAAGTTGCCCGTTGAAGGAATTGTATGACTTCATGCGGGAACGAAAAACGATCAACGGCTTCGTGTTCTCCCACGTCATGACGATGTTGTTCGGCCCCATTCGGTCGGAGATGTCGTCGCGCCCGAGCGTAGCGGTGGTGGTCAGTCGCTTCGGCGCCCCGCCTTCACCCGGCATCACATAGACCTCCGTGTTGCCATCGTACTGGGAGGTGAACGCGAGCTGCGTTCCGTCCGCCGAGAAGCGCGGAAAGGAAGTGTAACCTGGACCGCTGGTCAGCCGACGCGCGATGCCGCCTTCTTTGCCGACCGTGTAAAGCTCGCCCGCATAACAGAAAACGATCTGCCGGCCGTTCGTAGTCGGGAAGCGCAGGAGTCGGGTGGCGTCGGTCGGTCGTTGAGCAGAACCGGACGCAAGCGGAAGAAGGAACGCTGCCAGCAGAGGAAGAAATTGGGAAAGCCGTTTCGGGACGCACATGCCGGGAGTGAACAGGAAAAGCAGCGCGCGATCAACCAATTCGCTGTATGAGACGAGGCCGACGGCGAGACGCTCTCTTTTGCGCACGAACCGAAACGCACGCAAATGCGTCGCATGCGGCTTGTCAGGAGCGCCGAGCCGCGGCTTAATGAATTCTGACAATCTTCCGGTCTCCTGCTGAGGGGAAAAGATCCAGTGCCAACTGAACAGGAAAAGATCCGCAACTTCATCGACGGCAAATTTGTCGAGCCGGTTGGCAATCGATATCTCGACAACATCGAGCCGGCGACTGGGAAGCCGTATTCACGGGTGGCAGACAGCGACAGCGCCGATGTCGAGCTTGCTGCCGCTGCCGCGGAAAAGGCCTTCCCAGGCTGGTCGCGCGCGCCGGCCGTGGAGCGATCGCGCATTCTCCTGCGCATCGCCGACCTGATCGAGCGCGACCTCGAGAAACTCGCCCGGGCCGAGTCGATCGACACCGGCAAGCCACTTTCCCTCGCGCGTTCGCTCGACATTCCGCGCGCGGCGAGCAATTTCCGCTTCTTCGCCACCGCGATCCTGCACACCGAATCCGAAGCGCACATCACGGACGGCATCGCTTTCAACTACACGCTCCGTTTGCCGCTCGGTGTCGTCGGGCTGATCTCGCCCTGGAACCTGCCACTCTACTTGCTGACGTGGAAAATCGCGCCCGCCCTCGCGTGCGGCAACACCGCCGTCGCCAAGCCGAGCGAACTGACGCCCATGACCGCGTCGCTCCTGTGCGAGATCTGTCGCGAAGCCGGTCTGCCGAACGGCGTCCTTAACGTCGTCCAGGGTACGGGCCAAAATGTCGGCGCCGCGATTACGGCGCATCCGAAGATCGTCGCGATCTCGTTCACGGGCGGCACAGTGACCGGCCGCAAGGTGGCCGAATCGTGCGCGCCGATGTTCAAGAAAGTTTCGCTGGAGCTAGGGGGTAAGAATCCGAACGTCGTCTTCGCCGACGCCGACCTGGACGCCGCCATCGCCGGCAGCGTGCGCTCGTCGTTCGCGAACCAGGGTCAGGTCTGCTTGTGCGGTTCGCGCGTGTTCGTCGAACGCTCGGCGTATCCTGAATTCGTCGAGCGATTCGCCGCGGCCGCGTCGAAGCTAAAGATGGGCGATCCGCTGGAACCGACGACCGAGCAAGGCGCGATCGTCTCCAGCACGCAGCTCGAGAAGGTGAAGTACTACGTCGACCTCGCGAAGCAGGAAGGCGGCTCCATCGCGCTCGGCGGTTCGGCACCGGACCCGATCAACGAACGCTGTCAAAATGGTTACTTTTTCCGGCCCACGGTCATCACGGATTTGCCCGTCGCATGCCGCGTGAACCGCGAGGAGATCTTCGGCCCGGTCATCACGATCACGCCGTTCGACAGCGAAGAAGAGGTGATCGGCTACGCCAACGACTGCGACTATGGCCTGGCCTCAAGCGTCTGGACACAAAACCTGAATCGCGCGCATCGCGTCGCCGAGCACATCCATACCGGAACCGTCTGGGTGAATTGCTGGATGGTGCGCGACCTGCGTGTCCCCTTCGGAGGAATGAAACAGAGTGGCGTCGGCCGCGAAGGTGGCGACGAAGCGCTCCGCTTCTTTACTGAGCCGAAGAACGTCTGCATCGCAAAGTAGGATGGGAGTCCTCGCAACTCCTGCTCATCATGCTCGCCTGCCACGCCGTAGCACCGCGAAGGCGGGTAATCGGTTAAATAAAAACCTGCCCGTCCAATGAATGGCCGCCGCTATCGAATCGAATACGGCTCTACCACATCGTGGTGGGTGATGTTTTATGGGATGTCGCGACGATGATGTCCCGAAACTGCGCAAAGCAATCAGCGGGCTTTCGAGCGGAAACAGCGAACAATGAAGAGAATGAATAAACAATGAGCGGAATACGATTACTGGTTGGCACACGGAAGGGCGCATTCGTCCTGACATCGGACGGCAAGCGCGAACGATGGGACGTGAGTGGACCGCATTTCGCGGGATGGGAAATCTACCACCTGAAAGGCTCGCCGGTTGATCAGAATCGGCTCTACGCGTCGCAGACGAGCGCGTGGTTCGGACATTCAACGCTCCGATGACGGTGGCAAGACTTGGTCGCAGCCAGGCACACCTGCGGGAGAACCGACCACGACTCCTGATGGAATGCCCAAAGCCGAGAGCAATAAGTTCGTTTACGACGGCGTTCCGGGCACGCATCAGTGGTACGACGGCACGCAGCACCCTTGGGAGTTCAAGCGAGTCTGGCATCTGGAACCGTCGCTGACTGATCCCGATACCGTTTACGCTGGAGTGGAAGATGCCGCCTTATTCCGCAGTACGGACGGCGGCAAGTCCTGGCACGAGCTGTCAGGGCTGCGCGATCACGAGACGGGACCAAAGTGGCAGCCGGGCGCCGGCGGAATGTGCCTGCACACAATCGTACTCGATCCGAGCAATCCGGAGCGGATCTTCATCGCCATCTCGGCCGCGGGCGCGTTTCGCACTGACGACGGCGGCAAGACATGGCGGCCGATTAACCGCGGCTTGCGCTCCGAGCACATTCCGGACCCGACCGCCGAAGTGGGTCACTGCGTGCACCGGATCGCCATGCACCCGAAGCGCCCGAACACCCTCTTCATGCAGAAGCACTGGGACGTCATGCGCAGCGACGACGCCGGCGACTCGTGGCACGAGGTCAGCGGCAACTTGCCGAGCGATTTTGGTTTCCCGATCGACATTCATGCGCACGAGCCTGACACGATTTATGTCGTCCCCATCAAGAGTGACTCCGAGCATTTCCCGCCAGATGGGAAGTTGCGCGTCTACCGCAGCCGGACGGGCGGTAATAAGTGGGAGGAGCTTACGAAAGGTCTGCCTCAGAGCGACTGCTACGTGAACGTGCTGCGCGATGCGATGGCGGTTGATTCGCTTGACCCGTGTGGCGTTTACTTCGGCACCACGGGTGGGCAGGTTTACGCATCGGCCGACGCCGGCGATAACTGGGCTCATATCGTGCGAGACCTTCCTGCTGTTCTGTCGGTCGAGGTGCAGACGCTGCCATGATACGAATCTTGCTTCCTCACCATCTACGCCAGCTGGCGCGCGTGAATGGTGAAATCGAAATCCAGGTTGAGGCGCCGGTTACGCAAACGACGATCCTTGACGCGCTCGAGACGAACTTTCCGATGCTGCGCGGAACGATCCGCGATCAGGTCACGCAAGAGCGCCGGGCGCTCGTGCGGTTCTTCGCTTGTGGAGAGGACATATCCCATCAGCCGCCCAAAACGTCATTGCCCGACGCGATCGCGACGGGTGCGGAACCCTTCTTTATCATGGGGGCAATCGCGGGAGGCTGAGGCTCGATGTCTCATGTTCGGGGTTTGATGTTTGATTGACGGACTCGGGCTCGTAACGACCAATCGATCTATCCACAGATTTCACAGATTGACGCAGATTAAATGCATGGGAGGGCGGAGGAAGAATTTGTGTAAATCTGTGTAATCTGTGGATACAAACTCCGTTCGATTTAAATTGAGCAATTCCTTCGAAAGTTCCCGCGCGCCTGAACCGGTTGGCGCGTTTCCGCACGCAAAGCGCGTCGGCGATCTTCTCTTTCTCTCCGGCATAGGACCGCGCGTCCGCGGCAACAAAGAAATCCCAGGCGTGACGCTCGATGCGGACGGCAAGATCCTTGGCTACGACATCGAAACGCAATGCCGTACCGTCTTCGAAAATGTTCGAGTGGTCCTGGAAGACGCCGGTGCGACCTGGAACGACATCGTCGATGTGACGGTCTTCCTCACCGACATGAAGAAGGATTTTCCGATCTACAATCGACTCTACGCGGAACATTTTGCCGGTGCCGGAAAACCGAATCCGACGCGCACAACGGTTGAGGTCACGGCATTGCCGACGCCGATCGCGATCGAGCTCAAAGTGATCGCGAATACAGGTAGAGGCGATTGACTCCGAATGCTTTCGCGAGTTGACCTCAATCGCCTCAGAGGTGGATCGAGCAGTCCCTTGCTCGATGTTAAAAGTCATGGCGGCGAATCCGAGTGGGATTAGCATCGTCCGACGGAGCGGCCGATCCACCTTTCCCATTCTGAATTGGACGTTGGGCGTTTGCCGCTGAGCCTTAATCTCTCGCACCGATTACAGTTACCAGCACATGAGCACGACTACGCGATTTCACATCATTGCGGCGGATCACACCGGTTTCACGGTCGCGAACATCGACCGGTCTCTGGCCTTCTGGCAGGGTGTCCTTGGCTTCGAGCTTTCTCATCGGGCGCACCACAGCGGCGATCTCGCCAGTGAAGTGACTGGAGTGCCCGGGGCGGAGATCTCGATCGCCGTCCTCAAGGCGCCCGGGCACCGGATTGAGTTGCTCGAGTACCATGCCCCATCGGATCGGAAGCGCGCCGATCTCCGACCTTGCGATGTCGGATCGGTGCACGTTGCGCTTGCGGTGGATAATCTTGACGCTGTTCTGAGCACGATTGCAGCGTCCGGTTGGAGCGCGGTTGGCAAGCCTCAAGCCCTGAAAGCGGGTCCGAACGCCGGGAAGCGCGTTATCTACGTTCGCGACCCCGACGGGACAACCATTGAGTTCATGCAGCCGCCTCTGGCAAAGGTTGAATTTCAATAACAATATCCCGTGGTGCTGGCCTGGGCGCATAAGCTGAAGCGTGGCCGTGGCCGGGTTGCACTCTGCGTAGGGTGGATCGGGCAGTCCCTTGCTCGATGCTGAGAAGTTAATGCGTCTTCGGCGCCACTTGTAACATCGCCCGACGGAGCGGCCGATCCACCATCGTTCAGATCCACCTTGAAGCATGCAAACGCCCGATTCACAATGGTGCGATGCTTTATCGCGGGTTCCCTTCCAAGCTGCATCACGAAGTCCCGCCCTGGGTCGAGACCGGAGCGCTGTTCCACATCCGGATCGCGATTGACCGTGAAAAAGAGCACAGTCCATTAATGGCCGCTTCGCTCGGGCAAGCGTTGCTGGAGTCGGCTCGATTCTACGAGGCCAAATTGCGCTGGCACATCACGCTCTTTCTGCTGATGTCAGATCATTTGCATGCGCTTCTTTCGTTCGCGCGCGACGAGTCGATGAGCAGCGTCGTGGGCGATTGGAAACATTTTCAAACACGCAAGCACGGCATCATTTGGCAAACAGGAGATTTCGATCATCGCCTGCGCGATGATGAACGCGGCGAACAGCTCTCAGCAAAGATGAATTACATTCGGCAAAATCCCGTCTGCGCTGGTTTATGCGCGAGAGCTGAAGACTGGCCGTGGATAATCGAACGTTCTGCGTAGGGTGGATCGAGCAGTCCCTTGCTCGATGTTAAGAAATTAATGCGCCTTCGGCGCCACTTGTAACATCGCCCGACGGAGCGGCCGATCCACCTTCGCGCGTTGACGCCCGCGCTCCCGCGTGGAGCGTTCCGCCATGTCGATGACATTCTCCGCCGCCGAAGATTTTGCGCGTCAACTCGACGCCGAGGATTCGCTGCGGAGTTTCCGGGACCGCTTTCACCTTCCGCTCGGATCTGACGGCGAGCCCTTCATTTACTTTGTCGGCAACTCGTTAGGTTTGATGCCGAAAGCAGCGAGGAAAATCGTCGACCAGGAATTGGACGATTGGGCGAAGCTCGCGGTCGACGCGCATCTCGGCGCGGCGACGCCTTGGTATTCGTATCACGAGACGCTGCGTGAGCCGATGGCGCGGCTCGTTGGTGCGAAGCCGGACGAAGTCGTCTGCATGAACAGCCTCACCGTGAATCTGCACCTGATGATGGCCACGTTCTATCGGCCGACGCAAGCGCGCTGCAAGATTATGATGGAAGAGCCGGCTTTCCCTTCGGACACCTACGCGATCAAATCGCAGATCGTTCATCACGGGTTCGACCCGAGCGAGGCGCTCGTGCTCGCGCGACCGCGCAAAGGCGAGTTCACCGTTCGACAGGATGA